>JAZUQI010000034.1:0-8824 GCA_045605625.1 Clostridia bacterium | reverse complement strand
CCTGCACCCACCTTGCGATGGGAAGCCATTGGCTGAACAAACATTTTCCGCACGAAGCGTAAGGAAACGTGCGACTGAACGGGCACAATGAAAACATGAAAAAGGCTGAGAGAAAGTAAACTTTCTTTCAGCCTTTTTTCTGTTTTCCCCGGATGCTTTGCATCCGGGAGACGGCCATGAAATGGCCGTCGTGCCCGTGATGCAGAAGTTTACCAACCTGGTGGTGATTGCTTCATCGGGAAATTGCTGTTTCGATACGATAGAAATTTCCGAGAATGGGTCCAGGGATGAAATCCCTGGTGGGGCGTAGGGGCGAAGCCCCACAAACGCATTTTGTTGCATGCCATGTGGAAGGCTATTGGCGTGGCGGAGATTACCCCATCGGGAAATTGCTGTTTTGAAACGATAGAGATTTCCGGGAATGGGTCCAGGGATGAAATCCCTGGTGGGGTGTAGGGGCGAAGCCCCACACGTTCTCCCTCACGGCTCACTTCTGTGCAGAGGGCACATAGGCCAGATCCAGCAGGGAGAAATCCTTCATGTGATCGCCTTCGGCCATGCGCAGTTCAATTCTGTGGGTTTCGCTGGCGTTGCCGATGCCAATGATTTCCGTCACCGGGTTGCCCCAGGCGGAGGCACTGTTGCCGTTCAGGGTCTTTTTCAGCACGCCGTCCACCCACACTTCCATGTTGCCGCACTTGGCGTTGTTTTCCTGCTTGAAAACAAGGAACAGGGGGCCGCCCGTCACTTCAATCACCATGGGATCCGTTTTGGTGAACATGGTGTGCTTCCAGCCTTTCAGGTAGGAATAGCAGCTGGTGACGGCCTGGGGGAAGCTGCCCTCGGAAATGATTTCGGCAGCGCCGGGGCGGATGTTCACCAGATTTTCGCAGAAATTGCCGATCACCGGGGTTTCGGGCAGGGTGTAGGGGGCCGGGGCCGTGGCGGCGGCCTGATCGAAATAATGGCCTACCATCCGGGCAATGAAAGCGTGGCCTTGGGTGGTGGGGTGGGCGTAATCCTTGGAATAATCCTGGAAGGTCATGCGGCCGGCGGTGAATTCGGGCTGCAGGGCATTTTTCACGCTGATCATCCCCAGGTCATAATAAGCACCGATCTGGCTCATGTGGGGCTGGCAGGAATAGCCGGAATTGAGCAGGGTGAAAATCAGCACCACCGCCGGGCTGGTTTCGCTTTGCAGCAGGCGGCGCACCAGGCTTTCGTACACCATCTGGCTTTGCTTATCGTTGCTGTCATTCACCGCAAATTCAATGAACACCACATCCGGGGATTTGGAAAGCACATCCTGCTGAAGCCTTGTTATGCCAAGCCGGGAGGGGGTGCCGGAAATGCCGGCATTCACATAATGCACTTTGCTTTCATCGGCGGCAAACTTTTCCGCAAACAGCTTGGCGGAAAGGGCGGCATAGCAATGGGTTTTCTGGGGCTGGGCCGCTGCGCCTTCGGTGATGGAGCCGCCCAGGTACACCAGCGTCACATCTTCGCCGTTCCGGGCCTTATCCATGGCCTTGTGCAGCCGCTGGGTGTTGCCGATGCTGAGAAGGCCCCGCTGCACCATTTCATCCGTGAACAGGGTTTCGGCCTTTGCGCAGGTGATGCTAAAAAGCAGGGTGCCGGCCAGCACCAGGGAAAGCAATTTCTTCATAACAGAAACCTCCTTTTGATGAAAAAACCGCCCGTTTTTTATTCGGGCGGCAGGAAACGCTTATGGGATTTATTCTGCCGGAACCGCAGAGCCGTATGCCTTCACCGGGTTTCCCTGGTCATCAAATTCCGTGGTATAGCGGATGCGGAAGGGGATACGATCCTTGGTGAGGGGAATGATGGCCTCGGCGCTGGCCAGCCCGGCATCGATGCTGCGCATCAGCACCCGGTATTTTTCCGCCGCTTCCGGCGGCACGATTTGCCGTTCAATGAGGGATTCGGGATAATCCGTCAATCGTTCCGGCAGCCCCAGATCCCGCATGCAGCGGGAACAGGGCGCCATTTCCTTGGTTTGGATGTTGTATTCCCAATAATAGATGTTCACCTGTTCGCTGGCGGCCTGGAACAGCTTTTCCCGGCGCACCATATCCGTTACCACTTCTTTTTCGTGGGTTACGTTACGGATCAGGATGTAGAACATCACATTATCGGAACTGTTGCCGATCATGCGCAGGGAAACCCGCATGCAGATGGGCTTGTGATGCACCGGGGTTTGGCTCCATGTTTCGCATTCCGCTTCTTCGCCGGTTTCAATCACCTGATGCACCGTATCCAGCATGATTTGCCGGTTTTCATCATCCATGAAGTCAAAGGGCTGCCACTTCAGCACATCTTCTTCCGTCAGTTCTTCCCCCAGTTCCTTGATGAACTTTTTGTTCACCCGAACCAGGTCCACCCGGTTATTGCGGTATTCCATCACGGCGGCGCCGCCCACATAGCTGTTGAAAATCAGGGTTTCAATGCTCATGGGGTTCCAGAACTGGGCGGAGTTCATATTTTCAATCAGCTGCATGGGGGGCTTGATTTCCCCGATGCCGCTTTGCTTTTTAATCAGTTCGAAAAATTCTTCTTCCGGAATGGGCCGGGAATAGAGGAAGCCCTGCACATAGCTGCAGCCGATGGAGGCCAGGAAATCCGCCTGTTCTTTATGCTCCACGCCTTCGCCGATGATGGGCAGGCCCAGCCACTTGGCCATGCGCACAAGGCCGGTGAGGATCACGCTGCCGTTGTTTTTATTGCTGCCTTCATCGGAAAGCAGGCGCATATCCAGTTTCAGGGTATCCAGATCCAGGTTTTTGAGCATGTTCAGGGAGGAATAGCCGCTGCCGAAATCGTCCATTTCGATGTTGAAGCCCAGTTTGTGCATCTTATCGATGAAGACGGTCAATTTCTCGATGCCGTCCATAATGGCGGATTCGGTGATTTCCACCCGCAGCCATTCCACCGGCACATCGTATTTCTGGCGGATGGCTTCCATTTGCTCCGGCATATCGGGGTAGAGAATATCCAGCCGGCTCACGTTCACCGAAAGGGGCACCAGATGCACCTTTTCGTCCATCATCCGGCGCAAAAGGGCGCAGGTTTTTTCGAAAACGAACAAATCCAGCTTCACGATGAAGTTGTTCTTTTCCAATACGGGAATGAACACCGCCGGGGAAATGATGCCCCGGGTGGGGTGCAGCCAGCGCACCAGGGCTTCGGCGCCCACCAACTGGCCGGTGGTGTGGTTATACTGGGATTGGTAATAAACCTTGAAATGCTCCTCTTCCAGCGCCTTGCCCATGTTGTTGATAATTTCCTGCTCCAGAAGCAGCTGGGTGCGCATGGAGGTGTTGTAGAACATATAGCGCTTGTTGTCCAGTGCTTCCTTCACAAAGGAGCAGGCCAGCAGCGCCCGGGCAATCATGCCGTCCGGGCGGATATCGGCGCGGTTGGTTACATAAATGCCGATATTGCAGATCACTTCAAAATCCGACGCACAATTTTCAATGGCGTTGGTAAAGGCATCCAGCCGGGCGGCCAGATTGATGCCTTCGATGGGCAGGAACAGGCAGAAATGATCCGAGTGGGTACGGGTGGCCAGGCAATCTTCCCCGCCAATTTTGCGGATCTGGCCCGCCACATACACCAGCAGCTGGTCGCCGCCGTCGGAGCCGAACAAATCGTTGATTACCTTAAAGCGGAGAATGTTGAAGCAGAGCATGGCATACCGGCCCTGTTCCATTCCCTTGGTATCGTGATCCGTATATTGGGTAACTGCCTTTTGAAAAGAAGAATAGGAAAGAAGGCCCGTCAGGCTGTCATGTTCGTATGGTTCCTTACGCATCCTTCTACACCCCTTTCAATTCGGTCGCAATGTATATGGAAAACGTTTACACTTTCTTTGTATTATACACGCTTTTTTCGGCAATTGCAAGGAAAAGCACGGTTAATTTTGGCTTTTATGTGCCAAAAACAGCAGAATTTGCGAAAAAAGGGTGCGCAAAACAAACAAAAGTGATTAAACGAAAATTTACCCAATCCAACGTAGTACGAATTGGTTCAAACAAGAAAAAGCTTATTTCAGGGCCTGAGCGGTCAGGTCATACACATCGGCGGCCAGGATGCGGCCTTTTACGAAGGTGCCGGGCTGAAGTTCCTCATCGCACAAAAGCATAATTTCGCCGTCTGCATCCGGGGCTTCCCAGGGGGAGCGGGCGGTGTAGGTGCCCCCCTGCCAGCCGGTGACCAGCAGCTTTTCTTCCTTGCCGATGCGCAGTTCGTTGCGCTTTTTGCTGATGCGGGCCTGCAGGCTCATCAGCCGTTCCAGCCGTTCTTCCTTCACTTCTTCTGGCAGCTGGCCCGGCATATCAAAGGCCGGGGTATCCTCTTCGGGGGAGAAGGTGAAGGCACCCATCCTGTCAAACTGCATTTCTTCGGTGAAGTCCATCAGCTTCCTGAAATCATCTTCCGTTTCCCCGGGAAAGCCCACAATGAACGTGGTGCGCAGGCAAAAGCCCCGTTCTCTGGCCCCTTGCAGCATATTGCGGATGTGGGCCATGGTGCCCCGGCGGTTCATGCTTTTTAAAAGGAAAGGGGAGGCGTGCTGGAGGGGCAAATCCAGGTATTTGCAAATATTTTCATGTTTTGCCATCACGTCCAGCGTTTTTTCATCCAGTTCATCGGGGTACATATACAGGGCCCGCAGCCATTCCACCCCTTCCACCTTGGCGGCGGCTTCCAGCAGGGAAGAAAGGCTGTCGTTTGTATCGATGCCGTACCGGGTGGTATCCTGGGCGATCAGAATATGTTCTTTCACGCCCTGGCCGGCCAGAAGGCGCATTTCGGAAAGAATGGCTTCCCGGCTTCTGGAGCGGTAAGGCCCCCGGATGAGGGGAATGGCGCAGTAAGCGCAGCGGTTATCGCAGCCGTCCCCGGTTTTGATATAGGCGGAATAGGGGGGCGTGGTCAGCACCCGGCCGCATTCCAAAAAGCCGTGGCTGACGGTGGTATTGGCCGTCTTTTCTCCTTGCAGCGCTTTTTCCAGGGCAGGCAGCAGGGAAGCGTACTGGTTCACCCCCAGCATCACATCAATTTCCGGCATTTCTTCCAGAATGCTTTCGCCGTAGCGCTGGGTGAGGCAGCCGGTGACGCACAGCACCCGGCACTTGCCTGTTTGCTTATATTCGGCCATTTCCAGAATGGTATCAATGGCTTCTTCCTTGGCCGGGGCAATGAATCCGCAGGTGTTTACAATCAGGATCTCGGCCCGGGCCGGGTCATCCGTCAAAATGCAGCCGGCCTGTTTCAGCATGCCCAGCATCTGTTCCGAATCCACCCGGTTTTTCACACAGCCAAGGGCAATCATGCCCACCGTTTTTCCCTGCAATGCCTGCGCCATAGAAGCACTTCCTTTGCTAAACATCATTTCCTCTCTTAGTGTACCATATTTCATGGCCTTTTCACAAGCCCCGGGGGCATATCTTCCCACGGCAAAGATGCGGCAAAACTTCGAAAGGCATCTTGCATCCGGTGGCTTTTTCTGGTATGATGAACGATGTATGATAATTTGAGGAGGGTTTCTCAATGGGTGAATTTTTTACCAGTCTGCTGGGGAATGTGGCCAATATCACCTGGCAGCAGCCGATCATGTGGCTGATTGGCGCTGTGCTGATCTACCTGGCCATCAAAAAGGATATGGAACCCAGCCTGCTGCTTCCCATGGGCTTTGGTGCCATTTTGGTGAACCTGCCCAAGTCCGGCGCTGTGGAAACGCTGGAAGTGCTGTTCAACGCCGGTATTGATAACGAATTGTTCCCCCTGCTTTTGTTCATCGGCATTGGTGCCATGATTGACTTTGGCCCCGTGCTGAATAACCCGAAGCTGATGCTGTTTGGCGCAGCCGCCCAGTTTGGCATTTTCTTCACCCTGATGATGGCCAGCGTATGCGGCTTTTTGCCCAATGATGCGGCTTCCATCGCCGTCATCGGCGCTGCCGACGGCCCCACGTCCATCGTTGTGGCCCAGGCCCTGGGCAGCAAGTATCTGGGCGCCATCATGGTGGCCGCCTATTCTTACATGGCCCTGGTGCCCATCGTGCAGCCCCCGGTAATCAAGCTGCTCACCACCAAGCAGGAACGCCTCATCCGTATGCCCTACGAACAGAAGAACGTCACCAAAACCACCCGCATTCTGTTCCCCATCATCGTCACCATGCTGGTTGGCATCATTGCCCCCGGTGCCGTGGCACTGATTGGCTTCCTTATGTTCGGCAATTTGCTGCGTGAATGCGGCGTGCTGAACTCCCTGTCCGAAACGGCCCAGAAGGTGCTGGCCAACCTCATCACCCTGTTCCTTGGCCTCACCATCGCTTTCCGTATGCAGGCCAACGAATTCTTAAGCCCCGATACGCTTTTGATCATGGGCCTTGGTCTGGTGGCCTTCATTGTGGATACCGCCGGCGGCGTTATGTTTGCCAAGGTGATGAACCTGTTCAGCAAAAAGAAGATCAACCCCATGATCGGTGCCTGCGGCATCAGTGCCTTCCCCATGTCCAGCCGTGTGGTGCATAAGATGGGCCTGAAGGAAGATCCTCAGAATTTCCTGCTGATGCACACGGTGGGTGTCAACGTTTCCGGCCAGATTGCTTCCGTAATCGCCGGCGGCCTGATCCTCAGCTTCTTCATGTAAGGAGGGAATTGAAAATGAAAAAAGTATTTGCTTGCCTGTTCCTTCTGGTGATGCTGTTTGCCGCTGCTATGCCCATGGCCATGGCGGAAGAAGCTGCCCCTGCCCCGGAAGAAGCCACAGTAGCCATCATCGGCGGTGCCGATGGCCCCACGGCCATTATCGTGGCCGAAGGGGCTGAAGAAGCGGAAGAAACCGAAGAAACCGAAGAAGAAGGCCCCCTGTCCATCGGCGAAGCTTCCCTGTACATGCTCAAAGGCATGGTGGGCATTTTCCTGGTCACCGGGCTGATCATTCTGGTGCTGGTTGTGATGGATAAAGCCGGGAACCGGAAAAAGGACGAAGAATAATCCCTTTTGTTATAAAGGCCGTCTGCCAAGTGCAGGCGGCTTTTTGTGTTTCCTTTGTATTTTGGTTTACAATCTACAGGTATTGAGCTATACTTGTATACATCCCAAAGACGGAGGTATCACCATGCTGGAAATTTCCCGGAAAACAAACCTTTTGGAACAGAAGAACTATCGCTATTCCCTGCAGGATATTCCCGACCCTAACCTGTACCGGGATATTTATAATTATGAAACGGTGCCGAAAATTCCCTTCAACCATCGCCGTGTGCCCATGAACATGCCGGAAGAAATCTGGATTACGGATACGTCTTTCCGGGATGGGCAGCAGTCCGTGGATCCCTATACCCCCAAGCAAATTGAAGATTTGTTCAAGCTGATGAGCAAGCTGGGCGGCCCCTACGGCATCATCCGCCAGACGGAATTTTTCATCTACAGCGAAAGGGACAGGGAGGCTGTGGCCCGCTGCCAGGATTTGGGCCTGCAATTCCCCGAAATCACCACATGGATCCGGGCCAGCCGGGAGGATTTCAAGCTGGTGAAGGATCTGGGCATCCGGGAAACGGGCATTCTGGTGAGCTGCAGCGACTACCACATTTTCAAGAAAATGAAAATGACCCGTGCGGAAGTGATGAAAAAATATCTGGCCACGGTGGCGGATGCCTTTGAGGCAGGGGTTATGCCCCGGTGCCATCTGGAAGATATCACCCGGGCGGATTTTTACGGCTTTGTGGTGCCCTTCGTAAACGAACTGATGAAAATGAGCCAGGATGCCGGTATCCCCGTGCGCATCCGTGCCTGCGATACCATGGGCTATGGCGTGCCTTATTCCGAAGTGGCGCTGCCCCGCAGCGTGCCGGGCATCATTTACGGCCTGCAGCACTATTCCGACGTGGAAAGCGAATATCTGGAATGGCACGGCCACAATGATTTCTACAAAGCGGTGGCCAATGCGTCCACGGCCTGGCTGTACGGGGCCTGCGCGGTGAACTGCAGCTTGCTGGGCATTGGGGAGCGCACCGGCAACATCCCCCTGGAAGCCATGATTTTTGAATATGCGTCCCTCCGTGGCTCCATGGACGGCATGGACCCCACCGTGATTACCGAAATTGCCCGGTATTTTGAAGAAGAAATGGGCTATGTGATTCCGCCCATGACCCCCTTTGTGGGCTCTGCCTTCAATATGACAAGGGCCGGTATCCACGCAGACGGCCTTTTGAAGGACGAAGAAATTTACAATATTTTCGATACCAATAAGCTGCTCAAGCGCCCGGTATCCGTGATGATTTCCAACACCTCCGGCCTTGCCGGCATCGCCTACTGGATTAACCAGCATTATAACCTGAAAGGGGAACATGTGGTGAACAAGCAGGATCCCTTGGTATTGGAACTGAAAAAGTGGATTGATGAACTGTACGCCGCCGGGCGCACCACCTCCCTTTCCACCAAGGAACTGGAAAAGAAAATCACCGAGCTTACCATCGGCAGCGTAACGGAAAAGTAAGGAGGCAAGGCCTGTGGAACATAAAATGGTATCCATTGCGGATCAGGTTTTTGAAGAACTGGAGAGGGATATTCTGGTGGGCACCTATGCCCGGGATGAACTTTTGACGGAAATCAAGCTTTCAGAAAAAATGGGCGTAAGCCGCACCCCCATCCGGGAGGCCCTGCGGAGGCTTGATCAGGAGCATATCATTGAAATCACCCCCAAGGGGGCCAAGGTGATTGGCATCACCCCCAATGATATCCGGGATATTTACGAAATCCGCCTGCGCATTGAAGGGCTGGCGGCCCGGTGGGCGGCG
>JAZUQI010000033.1:0-2848 GCA_045605625.1 Clostridia bacterium | reverse complement strand
CTACGACTTCCTGCAGCTGTTCAAAAACCATGGCTGCCGGCTGCAGATGGGCGGGGACGACCAGTGGAGCAATATGCTGGCCGGGGCCGACCTCATCCGCCGCAAGGAACAGGAACCCGCTTTCGCCTGCACCTTCAAGCTTTTGATGAACCACGAAGGCAAAAAGATGGGCAAAACGGAAAAGGGCGCCCTGTGGCTGGATCCCACGCTGTGCACCCCCTACGAATTCTTCCAGTACTGGCGCAACATCGCCGATGCGGACGTGGAAAAGTGCCTGAAGCTGCTCACCTTCCTGCCCATGGATGAAGTGAATAAACTGGCCAAGCTGGAAGGCAGCGCCATCAACGAAGCCAAGACCGTCCTGGCCTACGAATGCACCAAGCTGGTGCACGGCGAAGAAGAGGCCCAGAAGGCCCAGATGGCGGCAGCGGCCCTGTTTGGCGGCGGCGCTGCGGCGGATGTGCCCACCTTCGAATGGAAGCAGAGCGAAATGGAAGAAGATAACCGGCTCACCACCCTTTTGCACCTGTGCGGCCTGTGCCAGAGTAAGGGCGATGCCCGCAAGCAAATTCAGCAGGGCGCCGTGGTGATGGCGGACAGCAAGGTGACCGATATCAACGCCGTGGTTACGGCGGATATGATTCCCACGGACGGCGTTCTTTTGCGCAAGGGCAAGAAGAACTACTGCCGTGTGGTGCTGAAATAATGCCCGGTGATTACAAAACCTTAAAACAAGCGGCCAGCGATCAATTCATCGTCAACAAAAGCCGCTTTATTGGCTACGCCGCCCCCTGCGAAAGTGAGGAGGCGGCGCTGGCCTTTTTGCGTTCCATCCGGGAAAAGCATAAGGATGCCACCCATAACTGCTACGCCTACATCATCGGCCAGAACGCCGGCATCATGCGCTACAGCGATGACGGCGAGCCCGGCGGCACCGCCGGTATGCCCATCATTGAGGTGATGAAGGCACGGGGCGTGGTAAACTGCTGCGTGGTGGTAACCCGGTATTTCGGGGGCATACTGCTGGGGGCCGGTGGCCTGGTTCGGGCCTACACCAAGGGCTGCGTGGTGGCCCTGAATGCCGCCCAGGTGGTCACCATGGAGGAAAGCCAGCGCTTCCTTCTGGATATCCCCTACCCCATGTGGGATAAAATCAATTACCACCTCCAATCCCTGCCCCAGATCACCGAAAGCACGGAATTCGGCGCCTCCGTTTCCGTCACCCTGCTGGTGCGATGCAAGGATGCGGATGCCGTCATTGATAAGCTGAACACCCTCTCCGACGGCAAGCTGGATTATTTGCCCGACGAAACCCTTCATTACCCCTGGCCGGAAGAAAGCCAGGCCGAACCGGAATAACCCAAAAAGCCGCCTGCATTTCCGGCGGCTTTTATCACACAGGAGGTGACCCCCATGATTCTCTTCCTCACCAGCCATATGGGCGGCAACCGCTTTCCCCCGGAGGATGCGGAGGCAAAGCCGGTTTTGAAGGAAAATTCTTTCACCGAAAACCTGAAAAAATATTGGCCCAAACAGGCAAAAGTGCTGCTCATTGCTTCCGACCCCGGCGAGCATGTGGTGCTGGATTCCATCGCCCGGGCTTTTTCTAAAACCCTGCCCCTGGCCGGGCTGCCGGTGGAATTTGTGCTGCCTTTGGATGACCGGAATGAGGAAGCGGCGGCGGATCTTTCTCCATACGATGTGATCATCCACGCCGGGGGCCATGTGCCCACCCAGAACGCCTTTTTCCACAAAATCGGCCTGAAAGAAAAGTATCAGCATTTCCACGGCATCGTCATCGGTATCAGCGCCGGCACCATGAACTGCGCTTCCACCGTCTACGCCCACCCGGAACTGGATGGCGAAGCGGTAAACCCGGATTACCGGCGGTTCATCCCCGGCCTTGGGCTGACGCAGCTGCAAATCCTGCCCCATTTTCAATATATCCGCACCCTGACGCTGGACGGCATGAAGGCCATTGCGGAAATAGCCGCATGGGATAGCCGTTGCAACACCTTCCTGTGCCTCAACGACGGCGCCTACGCCCTGCAAACCCCGGAAAAAACCACTGTCTTTGGGGAAGCCTATCTTTTGCAGGACGGCGTGCTGACAAAAATATGCAACGACAACGAACAAACGCCCCTCACCGCCGAAACCATGCCCCTTTTGTTCACCGTGGATCTGAAAAACTATGACCCCACCGGCACCATCGGCCGGCGGCCCTCCGTCCGGGGCATCATTCAAAAAGACGGCTGCATCGCCATGATGCACAGCCTGAAATACGGCTATTATAAATTGCCCGGCGGCGGCATCGAAAAAGGAGAAACCCTGGAAGAAACCCTGATCCGGGAAGTGCGGGAAGAAAGCGGATTGCAGGTGATTCCTGCCACCATCCGCCCCTTTGGCCGGGTGCAGCGTATCGAAAAAGGCGGCCGGGAAGCCATTTTTGTGCAGGAAAATTATTATTTCTTCTGCCAGGCGAAGGAGGAAATTCTGCCCCAATCCCTGGATGATTATGAACAGGAAGAGCGCTTCACCCTTTCCTTCCTTGCCCCGGAAGAGGCCATCCGGGCCAATGAACAGGTGCTAAAGAACCCTCCGGCGGAAAAGCCCCGGTATGCCGGCATGCTGGAAAGGGAAAACCGGCTGCTGCGCATGATAATGGCATAAGAAAATGCCCTTTGGCTTTATTCCAAAGGGTGCCTGGGTGTCAAAAAAGTATTTTTGACACCCAGCGATTGAAAATCAGCTAAAGCTGTTTTTCAATCGTGGCATCACATTTACTGTAAAAATAGGTTTGCAGCATCTTCACAGAAGCTGCAAACCCTATTTTTACGGCCGTAAATTG
>JAZUQI010000032.1:0-5526 GCA_045605625.1 Clostridia bacterium | reverse complement strand
TGCCCCTCTTCCACCCTGGGCAGCCCGGCATTGGGCTGGAACAAAACCGGCACGGAAGCATTTTCCAGAAGCTCCGCCACCACGTTTTCCAGTTGCCTGGGCCCCAGGGAGCAGTTGCACCCAATGGCATCCACCCCCAGCCCTTCCAGCATGGCCACCATGGCCGCCGGGGAGGCGCCGGTCATCAGTTTGCCGTCCGCTCCGTACACATTGGAAACGAACACCGGCAAAGCGCAGTTTTCCTTGGCCGCCAGCACCGCCGCCTTGGTTTCCAGGCTGTCGTTCATGGTTTCGATCAAAATCAGATCCACGCCGCAGGCCGCCCCGATGCGCACAGTTTTTGCGAAAATTTCCACCGCTTCTTCAAAATCCATATCCCCAAAGGGCTTCAGCATTTTCCCCGTGGGGCCCATATCCAGGGCGATGAACCGGGGCTTTCCGTTTTCTTCCTTTTCCCGGGCGTTTTTGGCCAGCTGCACCCCGGCCTGGATCAATTTTTCCAGTTCCTCTTCATCGAATTTCAGGCAGTTGGCCCCGAAAGTGTTGGTGGAAACCACGTTGCTTCCGGCAGCATAATACGCCCGGTGGATGCTTTCGATCACATCGGGATGGGAAAGGTTCCATCTCTCCGGCAGCTCCCCAGGCTGCAGCCCCTGCTTTTGAAGCAGGGTGCCCATGCCGCCATCCAATACCAGTACATGATCCTGCATACAGGCTTTCACTTGCATTTCACTTGCCTCATTTCTCTATGCCCACAAAGGCCGTCACCGATTTAGACGGGCTCATCAGCAAACTATCGTTCAAATACAGCCCCATTTCCCCGCAGGGCAGCAGGGAAAACACCTCTTTTTGCACTTCCAGCGGCACATCCCCATACCCCGGGCTGAACCTTGCCCTGCAGGGGCCCATTTCCTGTTCCAGCTGGCGGCAAAAGGCATCGCAGCCCCTTTCCACCCGTTCTGCCCCCAGGGCCTGCATCATCAGCGCCCGGGAAGGGGACAACAGCCGGTATTTCTGAATCAGCCGGTCCATGCCCACGCCCAGGGTGATGGCGAACAAAGCCACCCTTTTGCAGCCCTGCAAGTTCCCGGAAAGATCCCGGGAGGAAACGGAAAAGGCGCCGAAGTGGCAATTATCCCCTTCCACCTGGCAGGGAAGCACCTGAAAGCACACCTTTGCCTTTATGTCCCCTGCTTCCATGATGCAGCTTTTCAGCAGTTCCTTTCCCTGTTCATCCGCCCCGCCGCACCGGGCATAGCGCAGGGCCTCCCCCTCCTTCACCGGGGGCAGAGCAATTTCCATCCACGGCCCGTTCATTCTCATTTCCCCAGCATGGCGCTTAAATTGCCCTGAATTTTCTCCGCCACATCGGGCTTGTTCATGGAATACACATGCACGTTGGTGATACCGTTGGCATACAAATCAATAATCTGGTCGGTGGCATAGGCGATACCGGCCTGCTTCATGGCCGCCGGATCGCTGCCGAACTTATCCACCAGGCTTTTGAACCGCTGGGGCATAAAAGAGCCGGACAGCTTCATGGCCCTCTCCACCTGATTGGCATTGGTGATGGGCATCACCCCGGGAATCACCGGCACGGTAATGCCGGCCTCCCGGATTTTATAGAGGAAATTATACAGAAGATTGTTATCAAAAAACATCTGGGTGGTTAAAAATTCACACCCGGCATCCACCTTTTCCTTCAAATGCCGGATATCTTCCTTCTGGTTGCCGCTTTCCGGGTGAATTTCCGGGTAGCAGGCACCGCCGATGCAAAAATCCGGGTTCACGGCTTTCAACTCCCGGATCAGGTCAATGGCATAGCGGTAATGCCAAGCCGAGCGATCCTCATCCTCCCGGCCGGATGGAATATCCCCCCGCAGCGCCATCACGTTTTCGATGCCTGCTTCCTTCATGGCCTGGATTTTCTCCTGCACCGTTTCCCTGGTGGAAGAAACGCAGGTTAAGTGGGCCAGGGTGGGCACACCGTACATATGCTTTATGTTCTTTGCAATTTCCAGGGTATACCGGCTGGTGCCGCCCCCGGCGCCATACGTTACGCTCATGAAGGCAGGGCGCAGCCGGGCAATCTCTTCCGTGGCCCCTTTCACGCTGTCAAAGCCCATCTCCGTCTTGGGGGGAAACACCTCAAAGGACAGGCTCAATTCCTGCTTTTTCAATAATTCCGCAATCTTCATAAGCGCACTTCCTTTATTACAAATCAGTTTTATCTTAAAACGCTCCGCCCCGTTTGTCAATCACAGGGCTGTGCTTTCTATGTATCTTTCCCAAGCCAAAACCGGCAAAAGGGAAGGCTTGCAGCCCTGATGTTGTTGTGATAAAATATTTATAGTTAATAAATATATGAGGAACGCCTTATGAAAAAGAAAAATCAACCGCTTTGCTTGCAATCAAGCAATATCATTATAGATGATTGGTTTACCATTGAAAGAATAGATACAGATACTTATGCCATCAGCGAATATAAACATTGGGAAGAAACTCATTGTTATTTAGTTATCGGCACAAATCTTGCCGTTTTGATTGATACAGGATTAGGCGTCTCAAATATTAAAAGTATCGTTGAAACTATAACCTCTTTGCCAATTCTGGTCCTGATAACCCACGCTCATTGGGATCATATTGGAGGTCTCTGCCATTTTAACAATATTGCTATTCATCAAAATGAAACAGAATGGTTATCAAACAAATTTCCACTTCCACTTGAAATCGTGAAAAAGAATCTCACTTTGAGACCTTGTGATTTCCCTTCTGATTTCATCATTGATAACTATTGTATTTTTCATAACTCACCTTCCTATATAATTCACGATAAAGAACTAATCGATATAGGAAATAGGAAAATTCAAGTACTTCACACACCCGGTCATTCACCCGGACATTGTTGTTTTTATGAGCAAGAGAGAGGTTTTCTATATTCCGGGGATTTAATATACAGCGGTTGCCTTGATGCATTTTACCCTACCACAAATCCAGTGGACTTCATGAATTCCGTAAAAAGTATTCAAAAGCTGAACATTAAGAAAATATTGCCCGGGCATCATCTACTAAACATAAACCCCAAATTAATAAACAACGTTTCAGATGCATTTAGTTACTTGTATAACCAAAATGGATTAGTGCAAGGAAGCGGAGTATTTAGCTTTAACGATTTTCAAATACACATCTAGTAACATAAAGTTTCCAAATAAATCATCCGGTATAACACATTGCTTTTCCATGATAAAATGAAATAAGATTAAATCAATAGGAGCATGATTTAATTAAAAAGAAAGTAATATGTTTTGCTGTTATTCTGATAATTTTACTTCTGATATGGTTTATCATTATGTTCATCTCTATTCAACAAAAGAAGGATGGCCTTTCAGCCATCCTTCCTTTTTATTGTTTTAACTTTTCCGTCAGCCCACCGTCTTGCGCTTTTTCACAGCCAGCACAAAACCCATGGCAGACAGGGCCGTCACCGCCATCCACAAGCCGATGGGGGTGTTATCGCCGGTCTTGGGAATCTTGCGGTTCTGGATGGTATCGCCGTTCATGGCGCATTCCGCTTCTTCACCGCTTGTGCTGAGGTAGATGGTGTTGAAGCCTTCCATCGCTTCTTCCTTCACCGTGTATACGGCATCCACGCCGTCCACCGTGGTGGGCAGGTTGTAGTAGTGATACCAGCCGTCCTTATCCGGCACAGGCGTTGCCTTATCCAGCTTCACGCCGTTGCAGTAGAGGGAGAGGGTGATTTCCGGCGCCTGTTCGCCTTCCGCCAGGCCCTGCCACACCTTCCGCACCGATACGTTGGAAACGCCCCGGTTGATGATGGTGCCGCCATTCATCACCTGATCCGCCACATGGGCGTAAGGTGCCTTATTTTCGTAGATGGTCATGTATCCATCCATAAAGCTTTCCGTGGCCGAGTAGACGAACAGCTTTTCGTTTTCGTCATACAGGGGCAGGCCTTCATAGGTGTACACATTGCCAACCTTCACATATTCGGGCTGGGGATCCATCTTCACGCCGTTCTGGTACAGCGTCAGGCTGATGGCCGGGCCTTCCTTGCCCTGCCACTTCTTGTAGAACACCACGTTGGTGGAAGCGAAGTAGCTGTTGCGGAACTTCATGCCGCCTTCGGGCAGGCCGCTGGCCGTTACGGTCAGGGTGCCGTCGCCGTTATCGGATACCGTCAGCTTCACTTCAAACACCGTGGTGTCGTAGGTGTAGCCTTCCAGCCCTTCCATCCGTTCAGAGACGTAGTAGGTGTAGGTCTTGCCGATATCGCTCTGGCTGAAGTTGAAAGCCTTGAAGGCGATCTGCCCATCGGCGGTATTGGTGGCCGTGGCCAGTTCCTTGCCCTGTTCATTCTTCAAAACGAAGGTGAACTGGCCGTCCGTCAGCTTCTTGCCAATCAATTCCTTGGTGGCCGTCAGCTGGTAAGTGCCGGTGGCGCCGTAGGTGTTCACGAAGGTTACCCGGCTGCCTGCTTCATAGGCAGGCGTCACGTTCAGGCCGCCCTGGCCGTTATCGGCAACCGTCACCTTCACCGTGTAGGCATTGGCATCGTAGGTGATGCCATCCTGCTGGCCGGCCACTTCCTTCAGGGTGTATTCATAGGTCTTCCCGGCATCGGCAAGGCTGTAGGTGATCTTGCCAAAGTCCACCTTGGCCGTGGTGCCTTCCGTGGGGGTCAGGGTCACTTCCGTCTTTTCGGGCATGGGCACATTTTCCGCCGCCGTGATGGTGAACGTAAAGCTGTCGCCCGTCTTGAAGGTGCGGCCCTTGATGGTCTTTTCCACATCCAGGGTCAGCTCGCCTTCGGCGTTATACATGTTGGTCAGGGTCACCCGGCTGCCGTCCGCATAGGTGGGCGTTGCAAGGATGTTGCCCTTTCCGTCGTCCGCCAGTTTCACCGTTACGGTGTGGAACTTATCATCGTAGGTGATGCCTTCCTTCTGGCCGGCCAGTTCCTTCACGGTGTAAACGTATTCCTTATTGATGTCCGCTTCGGTGAAGAGGATCTTGCCAAAGTCCACCTTGGCCGTTTTGCCGCTGGAAGGCGTAATGGTCACCATGGTCTTTTCCGGCATGGGCACACCGGAAACGGCGCTGATGGTGAAGGTGAACATATCGCCGCTGACGAATTCACGGCCCATCATGGCCTTTTCCACATCCAGGGTCAATTCGCCGCTGGCGGTGTACTTTTCATACTTGTTCACAAAGTTCAAGGCGGTGACATCCACATCGCCGGTCACCTTCAAGGTGCCGTCGCCGTTATCGGCCACCGTGACCTTGATGGTGTAGATGGTTTCGTCGTAGGTGATTTCGCTGTCCGTGCCAGCCACTTCGTTCACGGTGTAGATGTATTCACCCACGTCGTCCAAAGTGTACTGGATGGCTGTGAAGGCAAAGCCGCCGTCCAAAGCGTTCTTCACCGTTTCGATGACGGTACCGTCTTCGTTCTTCAGTTCGAAGCTGAATTCTTCCGCCGCCAGATCACGGCCGGTCAGGGTCTTT
>JAZUQI010000031.1:0-7856 GCA_045605625.1 Clostridia bacterium | reverse complement strand
CCTCCCTTTCACAAGGGAGGCTTTTTTTGTGCAAAAATCCCTTGTGATGAAATGAAACACAATTTCAAAAAAAGCACGATTTTCGCTGTGTACTATATGGACAGCCCATCTTTTACCGTCCCCCAAAGCCTTCCCCTAGAGGGGAAGGTGGGCGCCGTAGGCGGACGGATGAGGGGTAGAAAAAAGCTCCCTTATGATGGGAGAGGGGGCGGCCGCCCAACAAATTGGCGATTGGTGTTGTCATGAACGGAGCAGGGGACTGCGCAGCCCCTTTGGCCTCACGCAGACACACGTTTTCGTAATGCATACCTTTTCTTTGCGAATGGGGTGTGGGCACGGCCCACCACGGCAGGGAGAAACTCCCTGCACCCAGTATGCGAAAATGCGTACGCTTTCCAACGGACGGTCTCCGCATGAAACTTGAGAAACGAATGCAAGCTTCGCCACGGGCACAATGAAAACGAGAAAACGCCGGGAGAGAAAGTGCTTCACTTTCTCCTCCGGCGCTTTCTCGTTTTCCCGGATGCTTTGCATCCGGCAGGCGGCACTTTGCCGCCGTGTGCGGCAGTGCAATGCTTTTACGTGGCCCAATGAGCAGCGGCATATTGCCCGTTATACAAGACTTTCCTATCCGCTACCGGGTCCAGGGGCAATGCCCCTGGCCGGGGGGTAGGGGTGGAACCCCTCACCGTTCCCTTTGTTTGTGTCATAAATTCCAGATTATCCCCACATTTGTTGAAAGCAAGCTTTTTTCGTATCCAGAACCATCAATCAATTTCAATCACGCCGGGGTAATAGGTGATGATCTCCTGATCCTGATTGATAAAGGTGGCCGTGGTATTTTCCGGCAGGGCATAGGGCTTGCCTTCCACGGTGATCTGCACCTTTTTCACCCCGGGGAACTGCATGGCGGTAAACAGGATGGCCCGCACATTCTGCACGGCCTGATCCCCCTGCACGGCCTCCATAAATTCCTTGGAGAAATCCACCGTCACCACGCCGTTTTTCATCTGTACGCCCTTCACGCCGCAGCCGCTGGGCAAGGGCGCATTCAGGCCGCTATCCGCCTTGGGGCCCTTGGCCAGTTCCAGCATGGCGGTGTTCACATCCGCATCGGAATAGACGGTGCGGGTCACCGGCACCAGCATGCGCCCCGAAGCAGAGGGGAAATACAGCTGCACCTGATTGGCCCCGGCGGAGGAAAAGGTTTCCACGCTTTCCAGGTTCAGCTGGGCATTGGTGAAAGCGCCGGATACGTCGGTGCCGTAGGTCAGCTTGGAGCGCTGCTGGCCGTCAAACAGGAAGGAAACCTCCTCCACCGTATCAAAATTGCACAGGGTTTGGGCCACGGATTGCACCATCAGGCTCTCCTGCTCCGCACTCATGCAGGACAGGGCCTCCCTGGAAAGATCCACCCGTGCCTTGCCGTCCCGGATATCCAGGTCAAAGGTGGTTCCCTCCGGCACCGTGGTTTTCAGCCCCAGCCGGGCGGCGGATAAATCATTTTCCGAAGAGGCCACCATCAGGTTCAGCGTGGCCTTGGCCACCCCATCCGTCTTTTCCAACTGCCGTGTGACCGGCACCAGATACCCATCCCCGTCCTGATAATACACCACTGTTTTTTGGGTTTCCACCGCCGGGGCGGCCTGGGTGGTGACGGTGGTTTGCAGGGGCGGCTCCTCGTATTGATTGGCGGTCACATTGCCCTGATGCAGCGCCAGGGCCACCACCATGGCCGATGCGCACAAAATCAGCACCCGCTCCACATCCACCCGTTTCATGTTCCATTTCAGTTTCATGTTCATCCATCTCCTTGCCTTCATCCTTGCGCCTCATATTATGAAAACGGGAAGGAATTTATGCACGGCGGCTGGGGCATAGAAACAAGGGGAATGAAGAATTCAGAATTTAGAGTGTGCTGCGATAACCGAAGTGCGGCAAATCACATTCCTCCATTGACACGCCCCCAAAAGCCTTCCCCTGGAGGGGAAGGTGGCAGGCGCAGCCTGACGGATGAGGTGGAAAAAAGCCCCCTTTGTAAAAGGAATGTTCTTAAGAATGAAATTATCCCACAATGAAACAAAGAGCATCCAGTAATAATACCGGATGCTCGTTTGTTTATGTAGCCCAACAAACGCAATGCACTGGAATAGTGCGTATCATTGCGCCCTCCTGAGAGGAGGAAAATCTGTTTTCGTTTACTCGATCAATTGGAATTTATCTGCCTTCTTCAAACTTAACTTTAGAGGGGTATCTACTTTCATTCATCTTTGATTTGACTTTGGCAACTTGCTCTATATCAATGTTGTAAATGTTTGCAATGGCTAAAGCATAATAAATAACATCCCATAATTCTTCATCAACTGTTCCTAAAATATCAGTGCTGTTTTGTGCTTTCAAACCTTTTCTCATAGCACAAGATAATTCTCCGACCTCTTCGGACAGTTTCAAAAAGTAGTCCTTTAGCAGTTCAGGATGATAGTCTTTTTCTTTGATATATGTCTGCAAATACTTAATCGTTGTTTTTCCGTCCATATAGTTTTTCACCTCATCAAATTCCAGTTTATCGCTTTCCTTCCATGATTTGCATCAGCGCAAGGGCAGGCTGCTGGGAAAGATCGCCTTTGGTGATGCGGATGAGGGGCATGGGCACAGCGTTTTCATGGCCCATTTTTTGCAGGAAGGGCTTTTCATCGGTAATGGGCCAATCGGCATTCACCTGGGTTTTATAATGCATGGGGATCACCACCCGGGGCTGCAATTGATCCACAATGGCCTTCGCCCCCTCGGCATCGATGGTGTAAAAGCCCCCCACGGGGATCATCAGAATATCCACCCGGCCAAGGGCGGTGATTTGCTCCCTGGTCAGTTGATCCCCCTGATCTCCCAGATGCACCAGGGAAAGGCCCTCAGCCTCCAGCTTCATGATCAGGTTGGGGCCCCGTTTGGCGCCGCCCACTTCATCATGAACGGAGGGAATGGCCGTCACCCGCACATCCGGCGCCAGGTGGAACACCCCTTTTTCCGAAACCGTGGCAAAATGCCCGGTCAGCTTCTGCGTATAGGCATGATCCCCATGGCCGTGGGAAACCAGCACCGCATCGCAGGCGTATTCCTGCATGGGATAGCCCACATGGGCGTCGTAAGGATCGGTGATGAGGGTAAAGCCATCGTTCAGTTCAATGGCAAATTGAGCATGGCCGTGATAGGTGATCAGCATGGTGGTTCCTCCTTTTCCATCAGGTATTGCAGCAGGATTTTTCCTGCCAGGGGGGATAGGGGCTGCTTTTTTCGTTTGGCCAGGGCAATGAGGCCGGGCAGCTTTTCCAGGGCCTTTTCATCATGCAGGGCGGTGCAGCGCAGCACAAAGCGGGCAAGGGCATAGCCCTCCTCCCCTGCCATCAGAAGCCTTGCCAGGAACAAAAGCCGCCGGTTTTCCGCCCGTTCCCTTGGCGCAAAAAGCGGCAGCACCTCCGCCGCCCGGGCGTATTTTTCCGCCCCGGCATCCATGAACGCCATGCCCTTTTGCAATTGCACCACAAAACCGGCGCTTTCCAGCCGTGCCTGCACGTAAAGCGCATCCTGGATACGCAGGGGAAAATCGCTGACAAATAAAAAGCCCTGCTCCCTGCTGATTTTCAAAAAGCCGCAGGGAAGCAAGGCCAAAATCTCCTGCCGCCACAGGTTGATGATATTCATGCTTTTTGCGAGGGGCAAAAGCGAATCCTCAGTTCATGCATGGCCGCAAACTGGCCCTGCAGATCCAGCTGATATTTCAGGTTCACTTCCCCGGTTTTCTGTTCATCCACGGCATACTTCACCTGCGTGGCGAAAATGCCCATATCCAGGGCGCCGTAGGGGGTGTGATAGCTGCCCTCAAAGCGGCGGCCTTTTTCAAACACCATGCTGGTGGCATACGCCCCTTTGCGCTCCATGGTAACCACGCCCTTTTGCATTTTCACCACCACGTCATGGGCATCATGCTCCCCGGGCTGGGTTTCAGTATAATCGATGCGCCAGGCATCCGGCTGCCCCGTGAGGGTGCCGGTGGTTAAAAGGCGCACGGGATCCGGCGTTTCATCGCCCTGGGCCTGGCTCCATCCGCTGACGGAAAGCAAAACCTGCGTTCCTTTCATCCTGTCCGTCCCTCCCTGAAAAGAATTTTCTTGAGTATAACACACTTTTTGTACAGCTGCAAGCCATTTGCGCCTTTACAGCAAAATGGGATTGGGGTATAATTAGTATAGGAAAATTTTTGTAATCGGGAGGACAAAAGTATGGAACGTCTCTCTTTTCAATTGGCCGGCAAGGAACAAATGCCCGGCAAAATTCGTATGCTGCAATTTGGGGAAGGCAATTTCCTGCGTGCTTTCGTGGATGAAATGGTGGATAACCTGAATAACCAAACCGGCGCCGACGTGGGCGTGTGCATTGCCCAGCCGCTGGAAAGGGGCATGGTGGATATGCTCCGGGCGCAGGACCATCTGTATACCGTCATGCTCCGGGGCCGGGAAGAACAGGGCGACGTGAAAAAGACCCGCATCGTCCGCAGCGTGGTGGACAGCGTGAAAATTTATCAGGAATTTGATAAATACCTGGCCCTGGCCCAGAATGACGATTTGCGTTTCATCGTATCCAATACCACGGAAGCCGGCATTGTGTATACCGGGAAAGATCAATACGATGATAAGCCCCAGGCTTCCTTCCCCGGAAAACTGACAAGGCTTATGCATGAACGCTTCCTCCTTGGCAAGAAGGGCTTCATTTTGCTGCCCTGCGAACTGATTGACGATAACGGCTATTTCCTCAAGGATGCGGTTTTGAAAACCGCCAGGCAGTGGAACCTGGGGGATGATTTCATCCGCTGGATTGAAGAAGAAAATATTTTCTGCTCCACGCTGGTGGACCGGATCGTTACCGGCTTCCCCCGGAATGAAGTGCCCGGCATTTTTGAAGAAATCGGCTATGAGGATCAGCAATTGGTCACCGCCGAGCCCTTTGGCCTGTGGGTGATTGAAGGGCCCGCATGCGTGAAGGAAGAACTGCCCCTGGATCAAATGAACCCGGTGATTTTCACCGATAACGTAAAGCCCTATAAGCTGCGCAAAGTGCGCATGCTCAACGGCGCCCACACCACCATGGTGCTGGCCGCTTACATGGCCGGGCTGGATACGGTGGGCGAATGCATGGCGGATGAAGATGTGCGTGCTTTCCTTGGCCATGCGCTGCTTGATGAAATTATGCCCAACGTGCCCCTGCCCAAGGAAGAAGTGGAAAGCTTCGCCATGGCGGTGTGCCAGCGCTTTGAAAACCCCTTTAACCGCCACGAACTTTTGTCCATTGCCCTCAACAGCGTTTCCAAATGGGTGGCCCGGGTGCTGCCCACGCTGAAGGATTATATCGAAAAAAAGGGGGAAGTGCCCCCCTGCCTGTGCTTTGGCCTTTCCGCCCTGATTATGTTCTACGCCGGGGCCAAGCGCAATGAAGAAGGCAATTACGAAGCCATCCGGGACGGCAAACCCTACCCTGTTCGGGATGACGAATATGTGCTGAGCGCCTTTTCCAAGCTTTCCTGCGATATGCCCCCGGAAACCCTTTCCTACGCCGCCCTTTCCGATCAGGAACTGTGGGGCCAGGATCTGCGGAATGTTTCCGGTCTGGAAGAAAGGGTGACGGAACAGCTTCGGGATATGCAGCTGATGGGCCTTCGTGCTGCCATGAAAAAAACGTGGGAGAAATAAGCGTATGCAGGATTATTTGCAGCTTCACCCCTTGGATAACGTGGGCGTGCTTTTTGAAAAGCGGGGGGATATTCTGCCCGGCCACAAAATTGCCCTGAAGGAAATAAAAGAAGGGGAAAAAATCATCAAGTACGGCAACCCCATCGGCGTGGCCACGGAAAAAATCCTGCCCGGCGCATGGGTGCACAGCCATAACCTGAAAACGGCCCTGGGCGGCGAAATGGCTTATGAATACGCCCCTGCCGCCCCCTATACCGCTGCGCCCTTTGAGGGCAGCTTTATGGGCTATCTGCGAAAGAACGGCAAGGTGGGCATCCGCAACGAAATCTGGGTGCTGCCTTTGGTGGGCTGCGTGAACCGCACCGCCACCCGCATTGCCGAAAAGGCCAATGCCATGGGCGGCAGCCCGGTGTATGCCTTCACCCACCCCTATGGCTGCAGCCAGTTGGGGGAAGACCATGACCGCACCAAGCAGCTTCTGCTTGCCCTGTGCCGCCATCCCAACGCCGGGGGCGTATTGGTATTGGGCCTTGGCTGTGAAAACAACACCATGCAGGCCTTCCGGGAGGCCCTGGGGGAAGTGGATGAAGAACGCATCCGCTTCCTTGTGTGCCAGGACGTGGAAGATGAAGAAGCGGAAGCCATGAAAATTCTTCAGGACCTGAAACAGGTGACGGCAAAAGATGTGCGCACCGCCCAGCCTATCAGCAAACTGGTGATCGGCCTCAAATGCGGCGGCAGCGACGGCTTTTCCGGCATCACGGCCAACCCCTTGCTGGGCGTGATTTCCGACAGGCTTTGCGCCGCCGGAGGCACGGCCATGCTGACGGAAGTGCCGGAAATGTTCGGTGCGGAGCATCTTCTGATGGCACGGTGCCGCAATGAACAGGTGTTCCGGATGACCTGCGATTTGGTAAACGGCTTCAAGGCCTATTATGAAAAGAACGGCATGCCGGTGTACGAAAACCCCTCCCCCGGCAACAAAGCCGGCGGCATCACCACACTGGAAGAAAAAAGCCTGGGCTGCACCCAAAAGGGGGGCCTGGCCACGGTGGAGCATGTATTGCCCTACGCCACCCCGGAAGCCAAGCCCGGCTTGAACCTGGTATGGGGCCCGGGCAACGATATCTGCGCCGTTACGGCCCTCACCGCCGCCGGTGCCCAGCTGATTTTGTTCACCACCGGCCGGGGCACGCCCCTTGGCGGCCCTGCCCCCACCATGAAAGTGGCCACCAATTCCGCCCTTGCCAAAAAGAAGCAGGAATGGATTGATTTCAACGCCGGGGTGCTTCTGGAAGGCACGGATATGCAAACGGCGGCCAACCGGCTCTTTGACAAAATTCTCTCCACCGCCAACGGCGAAGAAACCACCGCCGAAAAAAGAGGCTACCGGGAAATTGCCATTTTCAAAAGCGGCGTAACGCTGTAAAAGAAGGGAAAAGCCATGTACATCGTTCTCTATCAGCCGGAAATTCCCCAGAACACCGGCAACATTGCCCGCACCTGCGCCGCCACCGGGGCCCACCTGATTCTGATTGAGCCTTTGGGCTTTGAAATTTCCGATAAATATCTGAAACGGGCCGGGCTGGATTATTTCCATCTGGTGGATATGCAGGTGCTGCCCTCCTTTGATGCCCTTTTGGAAAAATACCCCGGGGCCGCCTTCCATTTTGCCAGCACCAAGGCCCCCCGGGCCTATCACGAGGCCGCTTACGGAGAAAATGATTTTATCGTGTTCGGCTGTGAAACAAAAGGCCTGCCGGAATCGTTATTATCACGGGTGTATGACCGCTGCATCCGCATCCCCATGCGGAAAGAGGCCCGCAGCCTGAACCTGTCCAATTCCGTGGCCATCGTTTTGTACGAGGCGCTGCGCCAGCAGGGCTTTCCCGGGCTGCTTTCCGAAGGCAGCCTGACAGGCCGGCAGGATGCATCCGCCCCGTGGATGGATTATGTGTAAAGGAGGCCCTGTATGTATAACGACCAGATGCCTTACCACCTGCGCAAGCAAT
Organism: Clostridia bacterium; assembly: GCA_045605625.1. GTDB lineage: Bacteria > Bacillota > Clostridia > Christensenellales > Aristaeellaceae > RUG563. Next base: position 103 of record JAZUQI010000031.1, on the reverse strand, counting down.
GGGAAAAGGAAGATAAGCAGGACCGGTATAAAGTAGCCGCCGGGGTGATGGAATTTGTGGGCGTGGTGGCCGGTGTGGTGTGCATTTTGCTGCTGCTGGCCCT
>JAZUQI010000030.1:0-2446 GCA_045605625.1 Clostridia bacterium | reverse complement strand
CATTTGTCTTCCTAAGACCGCTTGGCCTCCGACTTCCTGCCCTGCCCCGAAGCCCATGCCGCCTTTCTGGGCCGTCTGAGCCCCGGCATTCGAGGTCATTACAATGATACAATTCCGGAAAGAAACCGTACGCCCCACATTATCCGTCAGCCGCCCGTCCTCCAGAATTTGCAGCAGCATATTGAACACATCCGGGTGAGCCTTTTCAATTTCGTCAAACAGCACCACCGAATAGGGCTTGCGCCGCACTTTCACCGTCAGCTGGCCCCCTTCTTCAAAGCCCACATAGCCGGGGGGCGACCCCACCATCCGGGATACGGTATGTTTTTCCATGTATTCGCTCATATCCAGCCGGATCAGGGCGTTTTCATCCCCGAACATAGCTTCCCCCAGCGCCCGGCACAGTTCCGTCTTCCCCACCCCGGTGGGGCCCAGGAAAATGAAGCTGCCAACGGGGCGTTTGGGGTCCTTCAGCCCGGCACGGGCCCGGCGGATAGCCCGGCTGACGGCGCTTACCGCTTCTTCCTGGCCAATCACCCGTTCATGCAGAATGCTTTCCAATTGCAGCAACCGCTTGGATTCTTCTTCCGTCATCTTCCGCACCGGGATGCCCGTCCATCCGGCCACCACCTGGGCAATATCTTCCTCCTCCACCACGTCCCGGGCGGAGGATTTGCGCCGATCCCATGCGGCACGTTTTTCTTCCAGTTCCTTGCGCAGGGTGTTTTCCTGATCCCGCAGGCTGGCCGCCTTTTCGTAATCCTGCATATCAATGGCTTCGGATTTTTCCAATAGCACCCTTTCCAGCGCCTGTTCCGCTTCTTTCAGGTCGGTGGGTGCGGTGAATGCCTGAATGCGCACCCGGGACGCCGCTTCATCCATCAGATCAATGGCCTTATCGGGCTGGAACCGGTCGCTGATATACCGGCCGGAAAGCTTCACCGCCGCTTCCAAGGCTTCATCGGTGATGCGCACCTTGTGGTGGGCCTCATACCGGTCCCGAAGCCCCTTCATGATGGCCAGGGTTTCTTCATCGGTGGGTTCGTTCACCGTCACCGGCTGGAAACGCCGGGCCAGGGCCGCATCTTTTTCAATGTGCTTGCGGTATTCATCCAGGGTGGTGGCGCCGATGCATTGCAATTCCCCTCTTGCCAGGGCAGGCTTTAGAATGTTGGCGGCATCCATGCTGCCTTCCACTTTTCCGGCGCCCACAATGTTTTGCAGTTCATCAATGAACAGCACCACATCCCCCCGTTTGCGCACTTCATCCAGGGTGTTCTTCAGCCGCTCTTCAAACTCGCCCCGGTATTTGCTGCCGGCCACCATGGCCCCCATATCTAAGGAAATAATTTTTTTGTCCGCCAGGTTTTCCGGGATATTCCCCTGCACAATTTTCTGGGCCAGGCCTTCCGCCACGGCGGATTTACCCACCCCCGGTTCGCCGATCAGCACCGGGTTATTCTTGGTGCGCCGGGACAAAATCTGCACAATACGCTCAATTTCCGCGGTGCGGCCAATCACCGGGTCCAGTTCCCCTTTCCGGGCGGCTTCCGTCAAATCCCGGCCGTATTTGGCCAGGCAGGAATCGCTTTCCTTGTTGCCGCCGTTGGCAGCGGCCGCAGGCTCCCGGATGAGCCCTTCCAGCACGGATTTTTTCACCTTTTCCACGTCCGTGCCCATGCCGGTCAGCACACGCATGGCCACGCTGTCTTCATCCATCAGAAGGGCCAGCCAGAAATGGGAGGCCGTCACATAGGGCATGCCCAGCCGCTGGGCTTCCCGGATGCTGGTATCCAGCAGCTTTTTCACGCTGGGGGTCAACTCCAGCCGGGTGGGCGCTTTTTCCCCGGTGCCGCAAATTTGCTTCACCGCTTCCAGCACCGTTTCCGCAATCACCTGATCCGGCAGGGCCGGGGCATCCCCCCTTGCCTGGCGCAAAAGGCCAATTAAAATATGTTCGCTGCCCACATAACGATGCCCCATCTCCACCGCAGCACGCTGGGCTGAGGCAATCACCAGCTGCGCCCGTTCATTGAAGCGTCCGAAAATAGCCATAAAAAACCTCCCGATCTTTTCCAACAAACCAAATTCTGTTTTATTCGTTACCACTTAAATAGGGTATGCAGCGCTGCCGCCTTTATGCATGGCTGCCGCTTCTGCGCTGGGCAATGGAAAGCAGCATGGAGCGCATCACCTTGGCCCGCAGGGCATCCTTCACCCCTTCGGGCACCGGCACGGAAAAAGCCGCCGGGGCCACCGCCGCTGCCATCAATTGGGCTTCCTCCACCGAAACCAAACCGTTTTCTGCCAATTGGCGGCACAAAATCAGGGCGGAGGTGGCATCGATGCTGTCTCCGATCCTTTCATTGAGCAGGTAAGAAAGCTGATCCTGCGCCCCTCTTCGCACCTGCACAATGCGGATGTATCCCCCGCCGCCCCGCTGGCT
>JAZUQI010000029.1:0-8029 GCA_045605625.1 Clostridia bacterium | reverse complement strand
GCTGCCCGGAAACGGCTGCGTTTCTGGAGGCCATCCACCGCTTTAATATTCAATTGCAGTCACTGTAAGAAAGGATGAACCTACCATGTCTTGGGTGCAGGCAGCATGTTATTGTGAAGTGCACGGAAGAGGCCAGCAGGGCACCGTAATGTATGCCGATGCCAGGGGCGATTTTTCTGCCTATGCCGGGCAGGTGCAGCTGGTATATCTGGATCCACCGTTTATGACGGGGGAAGATTTTTCCATGCGCATGCGCGTGGGCGAAAAGGGCTGGGAAACAGGCCGGGATGCGCTGGTTCTTCCTGCTTATCAGGATAAGTTTTCCAGCAAAGGCGAATACCTGAGCCTGCTGAGGGCAGCACTGGAAAATGCAAAGATGCTGCTGAACGAAACCGGCTCCCTCTTTTTACATCTGGACAGCCGTATGAGCGCCCATGCCCGGATTTTGTGCGATGAAATTTTCGGCGAAAGCAATTTTGTAAACGAAATCATCTGGGCTTATCAATCCGGCGGCCGCAGCATGAAGCGGTTTTCCAGGAAGCATGACGTGATTTTGTTTTACAGGAAAAGCCGGAAGCAATATTTTGATATTCGTTCCGTGCCCCTGCCCCGGAGCGAAAACCGCTCCAACCACATGCGCCGCTGCGTGGATGAAAATGGCCGCACCTACCGCACCATTCAGTCCGGCGGCAAAACCTACACCTATTACGATGACGAACCGGTATACCCCGGGGATGTGTGGGCGGATGTGAGCCATCTGCAGCAGAAAGACCCTCAGCGCACCGGCTATGACACCCAAAAGCCCCAGGCGCTGCTGAACCGGATTATTCTTTCCGCTTCCAGGCCGGGGGATTTGGTGGCGGATTTGTTCGGCGGCAGCGGCACCACGGCGGTGGCGGCGGCCCAGGCCGGCCGGCGATACCTGATTGCGGATATCAGCCCCCTGGCCCTGAGCGTGACGAGGAAAAGGCTGCTGGAAACCGGGCTGGAGGTGCAAATGCCCTGCCTGGGCCAGCATATCCGCATGGAAGCGGAAATGGTGCCCGGCATTGCCTATCATGACGTGCGCCTGACGAATTATCAGGGCGAAAACCAGGCGGTGCAGGGCCTGGATAATGTGGACCAGTGGAGCGTGGGTTTCCTGGAAGATGGCGTTTTCAAATGCCATGCTTCGGCGGCCCGGCGAAAGCACACCCCGTCCCTGCCGGATTATTTGCAGCTTCCCCAGCTGAAGGGAACCCCGGCCATTCTGATTGTGGATGTGTTTGGCAACCGCACGGTGTGGCAGTATCAGGAGGATTAAGAAATGAAGAAAACATGGATGCGTGTTCTTTCGCTGCTGCTGGCGGCGGTGATGCTGCTGGGCGGCTTATGGGCGGCGCCTGCGTTTGGGGCCCGGGCCCAGGAGGCCATGGTGCAGGAAGGGGATTTCAAAACCCTGAAAGTGGGCAATGGCGGCCAGGCCGTGCGGCAAATGCAGGTGGTGCTGCAGAACTTAGGCTTTTATGAAGGCAGCATCAACGGCAATTTCAGCCGTTCCTTTGAAGGGGCGGTAAAGGATTTTCAGGCGGATTTCGGCATTGAAGTAACCGGGGAAATTGACTGGGAACTGTATGCCCTTTTGTATGAGGAATTTTCTTCCTTCCCGGCAGAAACGGAAAAGCCCAAGGCCACGGAAAAACCCAAAGCCACGCAGAAACCTAAGGCCACACAAAAACCCCAGCCCACCAAAAAGCCGGGCCTTTTCGATTTCCTCTTTGGCGGCGAGGAAGAGGAAATCATCGTGGAAAAGGATGGCCGCTATACCGATAAAGAGCATGTGGCGGCCTATCTTCGGGAATACGATGAACTGCCGGAAAACTATATCACCAAGCAGGAAGCCCGGAAGCTTGGCTGGAACGGCAGCCGCAGCGGCTTGTGGGATGTGGCCTATGGCATGAGCATCGGCGGCGATAAATTCGGCAATTATGAAGAAATTCTGCCCACCAAACGGGGCAGGCAGTACTACGAATGCGATATTGACTTTGACGGAAAGAAAGCCAACGCCAAGCGCATCGTTTATTCCAATGACGGGCTGATTTTCTACACCGAAGACCACTACGAAACCTTTGAGGAGATTACAGAACCATGAAAAAAATCACCGTAACGGCAGCCGGCTGGAAAACCCCCAAGGATGCCCATCAGGCCCTGAAGGAAGCCCTGGGCTTTCCGGAATTTTACGGCAATAACCTGGATGCCCTGCACGATTGCCTGACGGAAGTGCAGGATGTGTGCCTCATCATTGAAGAGTGCGCCAAGGCGGCGGACCAGATGGGGGATGTGTGGAGCAAGTTTTTGATGGTGTTCTTTGACAGCTGCAGCGAAAACCCCGCGCTGGATATCCAATTGGTGCAGGGCAGCGGCGATTATGTGTAAACAAAGGAGAAAAGCATTTTGAAATACTTGGATACGTTGCTGGAAAAATATCAGGTGCGCAAAACTTATCAGCAGAAAACCGCCTTCCTGGCATGGGCCAAGGAAGAAATTGAAAAAATGGGCTATGAAGCCCGGGTGGAAGAATATAAGGATACCTTCAAGTGCCGGAACCTGATTGTGGGGAACCCGGAAGAAGCGAAAGTGATTTACACTGCCCATTATGATACCCAGCCCGTGATGCCCCTGCCCAACATGGTGTTTCCCAAGAATAATCTGGCCACGCTGGGGGCCCAGCTGCCCATTTTGGTAATCATGATTGTTTTGTGCAGAAGCATGGTGGGCTTGATGGGCCGGCTGGCCGGGGATGACCCGATGCTTTCGCTGATTCTGGTGGAATTTGGCCTTTTGTGCGTTCTGGCCCTGTTCCTTGGGCTTTTGTTCTTTGGCCCGGCCAACAAGCATACCGCCAATGATAACACCTCCGGCACGGCGTGCCTGATGGAAATGATGGCCCAGATGCCGGAAGAAATGCGTAAAGAAGCCGCCTTCATTTTCTTCGATCAGGAAGAAAAGGGCAAGGTGGGCAGCCTGCAATTTGCCAAGAAATACCCGGAAATCAAGAAAGAGGGCTATGTGATGAACCTGGATTGCATTGGCGACGGTAATCACATGATGATTGTGACCCCGAAAAAAACCCCGGATGCGGAACTGACGCAGCTGGAACAATTGTTTCCCGGAAACGATGCCTTCGTTACCGAGGCCATTACCGCCAAGCACGCCAATTATAATTCGGATCAGCGTTCCTTCAAACGGGGCTATGCCATTGCGGCCTTGCACCTGCACCCCACCTTTGGCCTGCATTTGAAGCGCATCCACACCAAGCGGGATACCATCTGCGAAAAGGCCAATTTGCAGTTTGTGATTGATGGCTGCATGAACTTGCTGAAACAGAAAGCGGAGGAAATGTGATATGTCAAGACTTGGGGATCTCATTCGCCTGGAACGCACCCGGCAGGGGCTCACCCATAAGCAGGTGGCCCGGAAATGCGGCGTCAGCGATAAATACCTGATGGAAGTGGAAGCAGGCACCCGGATTATTCAGGATGAACAGGCCCGGCGTATTCTGAAGGTGATGGGCCTCACCCAGCAGACGGAAGCGGATTTTTCCCTGGATGATATTGCCGCCACCGTGGATTTGCAATCCGCCGTGCCCCAATTGACCCGGGCTGTGGAAAAGAAGGAAAAGCAGTCCGTGGCGGAAGCCAAGGCGGATCCTGGGGTATCCGGCTCCATTTGGCTGGATGCGCTGGCCGGGGTTTTGAAGCATGTGCCCATTTACAATGCGGTGATGAAGGAAGTGGGCCATCGGCTGCTGCCCATCACCAATGGCAAAATCGAAGGGGCCAACCCGGATAAGGTGTTTTATTTCATGGCGCCGGATAATGATTTGCGGGGCTTCCGGGTGCAGCGGGGGGATTTGGTGCTGGTGGTGCCGGCCCAGGCCGCTGTGGATGGGGCCATTATGCTGCTGCAAACGCCGCTGGGCAGAGTGCTGCGGAAAGTGAAACGGGTGAATGATTATCAGGCCATGCTGCAAAAGTATGACGATGCCTTTGAAAGCGAAATTAAAAATTACAATGAAATCACCTTCGTGGGCCGCTGTGTGCGCCTGGAAGCGGATTTGACGTAAAAGAAAAAGGCGCGGCAATTTTCTTGCTGCGCTTTTTATTTGAAAAGGAGTGGGAAAAATGGATCTGCTGGCTTTTTTGCAGAATTCTGTTACGGAAAAGGCGACGCTGGATGAAATGGTAAAATCCTTTGAGGAAATGTGTCTGATTCCGATGGAAATGGATATGGTTCTTTTTGAAACGGGCACGTATTTGGTGGATGGAAAAGAACAATTTGTTCTTTCTTTGGTGCGGCAGTTTCCCAATGTGGAGGATGATGAGTTTTTTCAGCTGCATTTGAGGGTATGTTATGAGCCGACACCGGTTAGCGCTGCGTTTTCAGAATGCATCTGGAGCATCGAACTGGAAGAGAGTATATTTGATTATGTCCGTCGGTCGCCGGCTTTTTTGTATGCCCGAAATCGGGCACATCAGGATGTACAGATATATATGGATGAAACATAAAAAGGCTTTATTTGCGCAATTCAAGTAAAGCGGATGGGCAATGGAAGGAATATAATTGTACTGCAGCGGCAAAGGAGGGAAGAAAGAATGAGCGAATTGCACCGGGAGATGCAGACGGTAATTGACCTGATGGATGCATGCATTAAACAGCATACGGATGCGGATATGACGCTGGAAAGCATTGCCGGGGCAATGGGCTATTCAGCCTTCTATTTCTCCCGGAAGTTTCGGGAAATTACCGGGATGCCGTTCCGGGATTATCTGCGGTTTCGCAAGCTGGCCTTTGCCGTACAGGAGGTACGGGATACGGAAAGAAAACTATTGGACATAGCGTTGGACTACGGCTTTTCTTCCCATGGTGCCTTCACACGGGCGTTTAAGGATGCTTATGGGGTAACGCCCAGTGCATACCGCAAGCATCCTGTGCCCCTGAAACTGCGTACCATCATCAAACCCTTTGATTGCTATCTGATTGAAAGGAGAGCGTTGTACATGACGAAAAACGCAAGGGATGTGAAGGTGTATTTCATCACCCTGCCGGCCCACAAATTCCTGCATATCCGCAATCTGGAAAGCATCGGTTATTTTGATTTCTGGGAAAAGCAGAGCCACATTCCCGGGCAGGATTGCGAAACCATTTGCGGCTTGCTGGATTCCATTCCCGGCAAGCTGGATGACTTCGGTAGCGGCGATCTTTCCAGCGGCAGCGGCCAATTGATGGCCTGGCAGAACGACCCGGCCGGGCGCATTTGCAGCTGGGGCATTCCTTTGGCGGAATGCTATGGTGTGCGCCTGCCCATGGATTATGCCGGCCCCGTGCCAAAGCAAATGCTGCTGGTGGATGTGCCGGAAGGGGAGTACATCGTGTATGAACATGGCCCCTTCGATTATGAAACCGAAAGCGCCGCCGTGGAGCAAAAGATTGAAACGGCCATGAAGGAATTTGATTATGGGGCTTCCGGGTACGCGCTGGACACCACCCCCGGCCGCTTCTTCTATTACTACCATGACCCGGCCCGGGCCTTCAAGTATGTGCGGCCGGTGCGCAGGGCGGAGTAATCGCCATTGTGGTTGGGATGGGAACTGCCGCTTTGCCGCACGCAGAAACGAGCCGGGCATTCGTGGATTGTTTCATTGTGGATTGGCCGTGGGCCTGCCCATACAGGGGCCTGTGCGGCCCCTGTACCCTGCACCCATTCTGCGATCAGTTTTCCCCATTCTGCTAACAGTTTTCCGCACGCATCTTGACAGCCTCCCTTGTGCAAAGGGAGGTGACCTGGAGGGGCGGAGGGATTGCTCCCTTCCGCAGTATATACATCCATTCCGCACAGCGCACCTCCTCACGGGCTGTGTGAAAAAAGAATCCGACACGGAAAGTGAGCTTTCCTGTCGGATTTTTCTTATTTTCCTCGTCTGCCTTTGGCATCCGGCAGGCGGCGAAACACCGCCCGGCCTGTGGGACAAATAAAGAAATTACGAATTCAGAATGCATAATTCAGAATGTAGAGAGAAGATAATCCCTTCGTCTGCTTTGCAGCCAGCCTTATTCCACCTCATCCGTCCACCTGACGGCGGCCACCTTCCCCTTCAAGGGGAAGGCTTTTGGGGAAAGGATTCCCCCCAAATAAGCTTTTTTGCCGGAAATGTCAAAACAAGAACACTTCTTAATTATGCATTCTGCATTCTGAATTTCCGATGGCGGTTTTGCAGAGGGTTACAATGCCTTGCGGAGCGATGTTGTTTTATCTGGCAAATACTTTATACCAGCTGGGGATAACCGTGCGGAAGCTGTCATACCAGGAAAGAATATCCTGCCCCTGCTTTTGCATAACAGCAATTTCCTCTTCGCCGTAGGGAATAGCCCAGGGCAAGGAACTGAGGGAGTTGCTGGCAATATACAGGGCCAATAATTCCCAAAACGCTTGCGGCACGTTTCCGTCAAAGTATCCCTGCACCATACCGGCGGCAAAAGCAGGCGCTTTCTGGCCGCACCAGACGATGCGATTGAATTCTTCCCAGGGATCCCCGAAATCAAATCGATTGAAATCGATGATATACAGCTTCCCCTGCCGATCCAGCATCATATTTCCGATATGAAAATCCCCATGCTGGAACGTGAGGGGGCGGCCTTTCAGCAAATGCCGATGGGTGGAAAGATAAGCAAGGAAAGCATCGCCGCCTTCGTATTTCAGGGGGCATTCCTGATACATGCGGATTTTTCGATCGATCTTTGCATTGAAGCGCCCTTCCCATTCCGGGATGCAATCCGGTGCAGGAATGGAGTGGATTTTTTTCAGGTACTCCCCGGCCTGAACGCCATAGGAAAACTGAACGCTATGGGGCAAGGCGGGGATGATATCTTCCGCATCCTCGCCATCAATCCAGCTATGAAGGGTGTGGATTTCCGTTTCTGTTTCGATCAGGTGCAGGGGACGGCACATGGGGATGCCGGTTTTTTCCACCTGCTGCATCCAGTAGAATTCATCCTTTTTCTGTGCGGCCTGGGAAATGGATGCGGTGCGCAGCAAATACCGGTTTCCATCCGCATCGGAAACGCAATATTTCCCGTCACCGGACCAGCCTTTTTCCACGGCCTCCTGCTTTACAATATCAAAAGGAAACATAGCTCCTCCTCAGGCTTCCGTTTGCTGGGTGGTATACATGCTGTACATTTTGCTGTACAGGCCGCCTTTTTCCATCAGTTCAAGATGATTTCCGGTTTCCTCCACGCCCTTTTCCGTCAGCACCCAGATTACATCCGCATTGCGGATGGTGGTGAGGCGGTGGGCGATGGTGAAGGTGGTGCGGCCCTTGGCCAGTTTTTCCAGGGATTGCTGCACCAGGTGTTCGCTTTCGTTATCCAGGGCGGAGGTGGCTTCATCCAGAATCAAAATGGGGGGATTTTTCAGGAACACCCGGGCAATGGACAGGCGCTGCTTTTGCCCGCCGGACAACTTCACACCTCTTTCGCCGATGTAGGTGTCATAGCCGTTTGGCAGTTTGGTGATAAAGTCATGGGCCCCGGCCTGCTTGGCGGCGGCGATAATTTCTTCATCGGTGGCCCCGGGCTTGCCATAGGCAATATTGTCTTTTACGGTGCCGGAGAAGAGATACACTTCCTGCTGCACCATGCCGATGGCGTTGCGCAGGGAATGGAGGGTGAACTGCTTGATATCCTGTCCGTCAATCAGGATGCGGCCTTTTGTTACATCGTAAAACCGGGGGATCAGGTTGCACAGGGTGGTTTTGCCGCTGCCGGAGGGGCCTACCGCAGCCACGTTCTGGCCGGGCTTTACGTGCATGTTCAAATTTTCCAGCACTTCGTGCTCCGTATCGTCGGAGTAATGGAAGCCCACATGGTCGAAAGTTACTTCCCCCTGCACCCGGCCCAGTTCCTTGGCACCGGGCAGGTTCTGAATTTCGATGGGCGCATCCATCACTTCGCAGAAGCGTTCAATGCCCGTCATGCCGTTCTGGAACTG
>JAZUQI010000028.1:0-1848 GCA_045605625.1 Clostridia bacterium | reverse complement strand
TGCAGCGCCGGATCCCTTGCGCGGGCAGGTGGTGAAGGCCAGCATCGTGCTGACCAAGGGCACCGAAGGCACGGAAGAACTGAAGAAGGAAATCCAGAACTATGTAAAGAGCCATACGGCGCCTTACAAGTATCCCCGCATTGTGGTGTTCCGGGATAGCCTGCCCAAGACCATTTCCGGCAAAATCCAGCGCAATAAACTGTAAAAAAACAATTTTATATATAGCATTCTTTTGAGAAGTATGTTATAATCATGGAAAGGCTGTGACGAAGAGGGCACAGGAATCCTTTCTCCAAAGAGAGGCAGCGTATGGTGAAAGCTGCTGGGAAGGGCCCTGGGGCTTGTAGCTTCTGAGCCGGAAGGAAGAAAGCGGAAACGCAAGTAGAACCTTCCCGTATGGCTGCGTGAAAGCATAACGCTTGATAGAGCGTGAGGGACGCAAAAGCATTTGCGTAATTTGAGTGGTACCGCGGGTTATAACGCCCGTCTCAAAGAACCAGTTTTCTTTGGGACGGGCTTTTATTTCGTCCCGGATGGAGGATGCATGGAAAAACAGATGACTGGCCTGGATTTAACCATTATGGAGATGGCCAACCGTATTAAGGAACTAAGGCAGATTGAGGGTATCACGCCCCCCCAGATGGCCCAGAAAACGGGCATCAGCGTGGCGGAATACCTGGCCTGCGAAAGCGGCGAAAGGGATTTGAACTTCGCCTTCCTGTACCGCTGCGCCCAGATTTTCGGCGTGGACGTGACGGACCTGATTCAGGGTTCCAGCCCCACCCTGACCAGCTATGACCTGACCCGTGCCGGGGATGGCCAGCGCATTGAAAAGGCCAACGGCATGACGTATTATAACATGGCCGCTGCCTATAAGAACCGTATTGCAGAGCCGCTGTACGTCAAGGCGGAATACGATGAAGAGGCCCAGCGGGAAGAAATTCCCCTGACCACCCACGAAGGCCAGGAATTTGATTTGGTGCTGAAAGGGCATCTGAAAGTGCAGATCGGCACCCATTACGAAATTCTGGGCCCCGGGGATACCATCTATTACGATTCCAACACCCCCCATGGCCTGCTTGCCGTGGGCGGTGAGGATTGCGAATTTTACGCCATCGTATTGAACCCGGCGGATTATATTGCCCATGCCGGAACCCAGGTGGCAACCCCCATTGCCGCCAAGCGGGAAAAGGACAATGAAAAGCGGGTGTGGGAAAACTTCATCCAGCCGGTGGAAAACGAAATCGGCGCCCTGCAGAGCATTTCCTATAAGAACATTGAAAACTTCAACTTCGCCTTTGACGTGGTGGACGCCATTGCCGATAAGGACCCGGAAAAGACGGCGCTGATGCACGTTTCCGAAAACGGGGAAGAAAAGCGCGTCACTTTCAAGGATGTGAAGCGCAAGTCCAACCAGGCCTGCAACTATTTCCGCTCCATCGGCATCAAGCGTGGGGATAAGGTGATGCTGATTCTGAAGAGGCATTACCAGTTCTGGTACATCATCAACGCCCTGCACAAGCTGGGTGCGGTGGTGATTCTGGCCCCCAATCAGCTGCTGAAAAAAGATATTGCCTATCGTTTCCAGGCGGCCGGGGTGAAGGCCATTGTGTGCACCAAAGACGGCCATGTGGCGGAAGAAGCGGAAATGGCTGCCCTGGAAAGCCACAGCGTGGAATTGAAAATCATGGTGAACGGGGAAAGGGATGGCTGGCGCAGCTTCGATGAAGAACACCTGGCCTATTCCACCCACTATGAACGGCCCCAGGATGCCCCCGGCGGGGATGACCTGATGCTGATGTTCTTCACCAGCGGCACCTCCGGCTATCCCAAGATTGCCGCCCATAA
>JAZUQI010000027.1:0-2040 GCA_045605625.1 Clostridia bacterium | reverse complement strand
CCTTCACGGAAATCCAGATGGAAATCCACGAAAAATGCCCCGAGGATTACACCACCCTCATCATGCGCCGCTATATGATGCGCATTGCGGAAAAAATTGCCGAAAAGGAAGGGGCCCTGGCCCTGATCACCGGCGAATCTGTGGGTCAGGTGGCCAGCCAGACCATGGAAGCCTTGCAAACCACCAATGAAGTGGTGAATATGCCGGTGTTCCGCCCCCTGATTGGCTTTGATAAAATTGATAGCATTGAATACGCCAAGAAGATCGGCACTTATGAAACCTCCTCCCTGCCCTATGAGGATTGCTGCACCGTGTTCACCCCCCGGCACCCGGCCACCAAGCCCAAGATGGAAAAAATCCTGGAAGGGGAAAGCAAGCTGGATCAGGAGGCCCTCATCGAAAAGGCCGTCAACGAAGCGGAAATCATTCTGCTGTAAGGAGTGATCCCAATGAAACAGCTGTCCGACAGCTTCAAAATGGGCCCGGTAACGGTAAAAAACCGCATTGCCGTGCCGGCCATGGTGTGCTTTGACTGGGCAGATGATACCGGTATGGTGACTGACCGTAACATCGCCCACTACCGTTCCCTGGCCGAAGGCGGCGCCGGGGTGATTTTCTCCGAAGCTGTGTGCGTTACCAAGCGTGGCCGCCTCCACGAAACCCAGCTGGGTTTGTGGGAAGATGAACAGATAGACGGATGGAAGCGCCTGGCGGACGTATGCCACCGGCAGGGCGTACCTTTTCTGGCCCAGATCCATCACGCCGGTATCAACGGCATGGATGACATGGCCGATTGCCCCAGCGATTATTCCCCCGCCCATCCCCATCACACCCCCGGCAAGGAAATGACGCTGGACCGGATCGTCTATATCCGCAACGCTTTTGTGAAGGCTGCCCTGCGCTGCAAGGCCGCCGGGCTGGACGGCGTGGAGCTGCACGGCTGCCACGGCTATCTGCTGAGCCAGTTTATGAGCAGCCGCATCAATCACCGCACCGATGAGTACGGCGAAACCGATACCCTTTTTGTGAAGGAAATTCTGGAATCCATCCGCATTGCCTGCGGCCCCAATTTCTGCGTGGGCATCCGGCTGGCGGCCTTTGAGCCCACCCTGGAAGACGGCCTCCGCCACGCCAAGGCGCTGGCCCCCTATGTGGATTTTCTGGATATTTCCTACGGCATTGACAGCGATGCGTCCGCCTGCCCGGCCGATTTCCCCTATCGGCCCTCTTTCTACGCCGCCATGAAAATCAAGGAAATGCTGCCGGATATGCCGGTTTTCTGCGTGGATGGGATCACCAGCGGCGAAATGGCCAAAGGAGCCCTGGAGCTTACCCAGATCGACGGGATCGACGTGGGACGGGGCCATCTGGTGAATTACAACTTCGCCAAAGATGCCCTGGCCGGACGGGATACCGGCCGCTGCCTGCATTGCAAGGGCGGCTGCGCCTGGGGGCCCACCGGCAATCCCGATAATCCCTGCCCCGGAAAAATGCGCTTCTTAAAAAGTAAATAAAGGAACTTTCATGGGTCAAGGGGCATCGCCCCTTGACCCTTCTTGCGGATGCAGATGGTATACAACACAAACAATGTGCCGCCATGGCAAAAGGAACGATCATGGGGTTTCACCCCATACCCCACAAGGGGCATCGCCCCTTGACCCTTTTAGCGGATGCAGATGGCGGCACAGAACAAACAATGTGCCGCCAATCGAACCAGCATTTTCCCCAAACGGAAGCGGCGTAACGGCAAACGGGCACGGCGGCATTGGCCGCCGGACGGATGCAGCGCATCCGGGAAAACGAAAAAATGGCGGAAGAAAGCGTGCTTTCTTGCCGCCCATTTTTCATGTTTTCCTTGTGCCCGTTTACCTGTGCTTTTCGCACTCCCACGCTGCGTGCGGACATTGTTTGTTCCTCCGGATCACCACATCGCATACCGGGTGCAGGGATATATCCCTGCCGCAGGGTACAGGGGCTGCGCAAGCCCCTGCTGTATCCCTTCCATGCGGAAATCATTTGCTTCACCAGATAACCGTCCCT
>JAZUQI010000026.1:0-2872 GCA_045605625.1 Clostridia bacterium | reverse complement strand
TAATAGGTATAGGTTTTCCCGCCGGACTGGATGGTGCGGTAGGTGCGCCCGTTTTCATCCACGCAGCGGCGCATGTGATTCTGGCGGTTTTCGCTGCGGGGAAGGGGCACGGCGGAAATATCGAAAAATTGCTTCCGGGATTTGCGATAGAAAAGGATCACGTCATGCTTTCTGGAAAAGCGTTTCATGCTGCGTCCGCCGGATTGATAGGCCCAGATGATTTCATTCACGAAATTGCTTTCGCCGAAAATCTCATCGCACAAAATCCGGGCGTGGGCACTCATCCGGCTGTCCAGATGCAAAAAGAGGGATCCGGTTTCGCTGAGCAGCATCCGGGCATTTTCCAATACACTGCGAAGCAGGGCCAGGTATTCGCCCTTGCTGGAAAACTTATCCTGATAGGCCGGCAGCACCAACGCTTCCTTCCCCGTTTCCCAGCCCTTATCCCCCACACGCATGCGCATGGAAAAATCCTCCCCCGTCATAAACGGCGGATCCAGATAGATAAGCTGCACCTTGCCTTCATAGGCAGAAAAATCCCCCCGGGCGTCTGCGAACACAGCCGTCCCGTCCTTGCCGCTTCCGTGCACTTCCTTGAAGCATTGTGCCTGCACCCAGGTCATGGCGGGCTCATCCTTTCTTAAAACGATTGTAGTTGTTTGTTATAGGCATGAATGGCGTCCAGAAACGCCGCCGTTTCGGGGCAGGCGTATAATATTTCCCCAGCCTTTTGAACAGCCTCCACAAATTCCTTTTGCAGGCCCTTCAGGCCGCTTTCCATCAGGGGGCATACGGCCCAGCCCCGCCTGTCCATCACCGGGCCATCTCTGCCCGGCAAAAGGGGAAACAGCATGCAGGAAAGAGGCCGCATGGGCCTTTCACAATAGCCCTCGCAGGAAAGCAGCAGCCCATCTTCCGTTACGGCATCATCCTGCATCAGGGTGAAGCCTTCGGGCAAATTTTCATACAGCCCTTCTTCCCCCGGAAACAGCAGCATGCCGCCCTGGCCATCCTCATCCGGCGCACAGCAGGCGCCGCCGCAATACCGGCCGCAGTCCCGTTTCAATGGGGTCACATTTTCCAGCATACTGCGTGCCCTTTTCACCGCTTCCGCTGCCTGCATATCCATTCCTCTTTTCGTTCATACCTATTCAGTTTATTTTACCACGTTCCCCCGGGATTGACAAGGCAAACAAAAGAAGGTAAACTGGAAAAAAACAGGAAGGGAGGACGTGCCATGGATGTGCCGGAAAAAGTATGGAAGGCTATCTCGCTTTTGAACGCCGCCGGGTTTGAAGCGTATCTGGTGGGCGGCTTTGTGCGGGATTCGGTGATGGGCATTCCTCCCCACGATTATGATTTAACCACTTCCGCCACTCCTTCGGAAATGCAGCAGGTGTTTGCCGCTTTCCGCACCATCGAAACCGGCTTAAAGCACGGCACCCTCACCGTTCTTATGGATGAATATCCTTTGGAAATCACCACGTTCCGGCTGGACGGCGAATATCTGGATAACCGCCACCCCAAGGACGTCACCTTCACAAGGGATTTGAAGAACGATCTTTCCCGCCGGGATTTCACCATCAACGCCATGGCCTGGCACCCGGAAAAAGGCCTTGTGGATTTGTTCGGCGGCCAGGCGGATTGCACAAACGGCATCCTTCGCTGCGTGGGCGATGCCGCCACCCGGTTTCAGGAAGATGCCCTGCGCATTCTCCGGGCCCTGCGCTTTGCGGCAAGGCTGCGCTTCACCATCGAAGAAAACACCGCCGCTGCCATTTTGGAAAAGCAATCCCTGCTCCACCGCATCAGCGCCGAGCGTATCGCAGCGGAACTAAACGGCCTGCTGTTGGCAGAAGGGGCGGAAGGCATTCTGCGCCGGTTTTCCCAAACGGTGTTCACCGTGCTGCCGGAGCTGAACCAGCCCGGCTGGCCCTTTTCCCTTTCCGTGCTGGCCCATGCCCCCAGAGAATTGCCCATCCGCTGGGCCGCCCTGCTGCACCCCTTGGGCGAAGAAACGGCGGATCAGGTGATGCAGCGGCTGAAAGTTTCCAACGCCCTGCGGCACAGCGTGTGCACCCTGGTGTGCCACCACGCCCTGCCCCTTTCCGAAAAAAACATGCAATACGCCCTGATGCAAGTGGGGCAAGAAACAATGTTTCCCCTGCTTTCCCTGCAAGAGGCCCTTTCCGCCGCCTGTGCCCGGCCCTTTGATGCCCCTTCCCTTCGCTCCGCTGCCCAAAGGCTGATAGAAAGCGGCGCCTGCTTCACCGTGGGTCAACTG
Source organism: Clostridia bacterium (assembly GCA_045605625.1). Classification (GTDB taxonomy): domain Bacteria; phylum Bacillota; class Clostridia; order Christensenellales; family Aristaeellaceae; genus RUG563. Next base: position 588 of record JAZUQI010000026.1, on the reverse strand, counting down.
GCCGTCAACGGCAGCCATCTTTCCGCCCTTGGCCTGAAAGGCCCAGCCATCGGCCACACCCTCCACCTTTTGCTGGAACAGGTGGCCAAAGGCGAAAGCGAAAACAATAAAGAAAGCCTGCTGGCTTTGGCCAAACAGGCAATGAATAAGCTGCCGGAAACATAACCGGCAGCCCAGCGTGTCAAAAAAACAAACCCGGGGATGTATGAAGGGGCCGCAGCCCCTTCATGTGTAATCCGCAGCAGGGGCTTTGCTCCTGCGAGGAGCGCCCATGGCGCTTCTTCTATCAATTTACGGCCGTAAAAATAGGGTTTGCAGCTTCCATTAGGAGGCTGCAAACCCATTTTTACAGTAAATGTGATGCCCCGATTGAAAAACAGCTTTCGCTGATTTTCAATCGCTGGGTGTCAAAAACTTTTTTGACACCCAGAGCAGCCGCTTCTTTCCGAAACAGCTGCTTCTGCGCCATTTTTCAGGCTTTCACCACTTCACGATCCCGGAACAGCAGCGAAATGCACCACAATCCGCCGGCACCCACCAGCGTGTAAATAATCCGGCTCAGAAGCGCTCCCTGACCGCCGAAAATAA
>JAZUQI010000025.1:0-5586 GCA_045605625.1 Clostridia bacterium | reverse complement strand
GCCCTTTTGATGGAGGGCAGGGAAAAACGAAAGAAGCGGCCGTTCATGCTGGCGGCTGTTGCGGTGGATATCGGGGCCATTGCCTTTTTCAAGTCGGAGGCCAAGCGGTCTTAGGAAGACAAATGTATGAAACAACTCCTTGGCTCACAGAACGACATGGCTACGATCCGACTTATTACGGCATGGCCCTTTTGATGGAGGGCAGGGAAAAACGAAAGAAGCGGCCGTTCATGCTGGCGGCTGTTGCGGTGGATATCGGGGCCATTGCCTTTTTCAAGTATGGGGATTTTGCCCTGGTGAACCTGGAAAGCCTGCTGGGGCTTTCCCTGCCCCGCATTGGCCTGGCCCTGCCCATCGGCATCAGCTTTTTCACTTTCCAGATCATGAGCTATACCCTGGATGTGTATCGGGAAGTGGTGCCGGCCCAGCGCAGCTTGCTGAAGCTGACCACCTATGTGGCCCTTTTCCCCCAATTGGTGGCCGGACCCATTGTGCGCTATGAAACGGTGGCCCAGGAACTGGATGAACGCCGGGAAAGCCTGCCCCTTTTTGCCGATGGGCTGCACCGGTTCATCTGGGGCCTTGGCAAAAAAGTGGTTTTTGCCAATGGCATGGCCATGCTGGCGGATGTGGTGTTTGCCCCCGGCCAGGGGGAATTGCCCACCGGCATTTTGTGGCTGGCGGCTATTGCCTATGCCTTGCAGATCTATTTTGATTTTTCCGGCTACAGCGATATGGCCATCGGCATGGGCAAAATGTTCGGCTTTCATTTTCTGGAGAATTTTGAGCATCCCTATTGCTCCAAATCCATTACGGAATTCTGGCGCAGGTGGCATATTTCCCTGGGCAGCTGGTTCCGGGATTATGTGTATATCCCCCTGGGGGGCAACCGGGTGAAGTTTCCAAGGATGGTTCTGAACATGCTGGTGGTTTGGGCCCTGACGGGCCTGTGGCACGGGGCCAACTGGAATTTTATCCTGTGGGGCTTGTATTATTTCCTGTTGCTGCTGGTGGAAAAACTGCTGGGCAGGGAAAGGCTGGAAAAAATCCCCGCCTTGCTTCGCCGGGTGGGCACGCTGCTAATGGTGCTGCTTGGCTGGATGCTGTTCCGCATTGAGGATATGGGTCAACTGGCCCAGGTGCTTTCCGGCATGTTCACCTATGTCCCCGGCACACCGGCGTATTTAAGCGGCCATCACGATGCGCTGTATCCCCTGTTTTTGCTGGTGCCTGCTTGTGTGGGTTGCTTGCCGGTGGGCAAGTGGCTGGCAGGGAAGCTGCCGCAGAATCGGCCGGTGCATTTCCTGCAGGCCGGGATGGATGTCTTTTTGTTTGCGTTGTGCGTGTTTATGCTGCTTGGCAGCACCTATAATCCCTTTATCTATTTCCGTTTCTGACAGGAGGTATTTCAGGATGAAAAAGTTGTTGCCGGTATGCCTTGTGCTTTTGATGCTTTCCCTGCCTGCCCTGGCGGAGCCTCAGGTGTTCTGCGCCGGAAACCCGGGGGAAGCCCCCTATGAAATGGCCCAGCGCCTGGCGGAGCAAATGGAAGGCGAATTGGTAGCGGCGCCCACGGCGCTGGAAGCCATCAACCAGTTCCTGGCGGCGGACGGAGAAGAAGCGGTGTATGTGGGGGATCCCATGGGGATGATCCTTTCCCTTCAAGGCTATACCGACCAGGACCTGCGCACGGCCATCACCCCGGCAGCCCGGCTGGCGTCCGCCCCGGCCACGGTGTATGCCGCCCCGGCGGTGGTTTCCCAGTGCCCGGATACCACGGAGCAGGGCCTGCTTGCCTATACCGAATATGCACCGTTTGAATTGTTCATTGCCCGGCTGATCGATGCCAGCCCGGAAGATTATCTGACGCTGGAAGCTACCGCCCTTTTCTATATGGACCAGAACCTGTATATGGATTATGCGGAAATGGCCCAGGCGGCTCAGGAGGGGGCCCTGGATGTGTGCGTGTTTGGTGCCTTTGTTCCGGAAGAAGTAAAAAACGTGATGACGCCCTTGTATATGACGGAACTGGAAGGGCCGTTCCTGGGGGTGTTTGTGCAAAAGGATGCCGCCATCCTGCAGCAGGCGGAAAGTGCTGCCCTGGCATTGGCCGGGCAGGAAGAGACCCAGGCCCTGCTTCAGCAGCTTGGCTATAGGCCGGATACTTTTCTGGATGCCGCCGCCTTTGCCGATCAGGTGCAGGCCCCTTTCCAGCGCTATATCCAGTACCTCACCAATGAAGGGCTTTTCTTCTACGAATTCTGATGAAAAAAATATCGCCTGTTTTTCTGCTGGAAGAAATTTGCGGCGGAAAATAAAAGGGTTTGCAGCTTCCATAAGGAGGCTGCAAACCCTTTTTACAGTTAGTATGATGTTCCGAATGAAAGAGCATTTACGCACTTACATTCGCTGCTTTCGCAGATTATTCTTTTACCGGGCGGATCAGGATCAGGGGAGTCAGTTCGTCGCCCTGGCCGGAGGGATTATCCTTCATGGCGTCCTGAATTTCGTCGTCCGTCAGGGGGAAGTTATCGCACTTGCCCAGCTGGTTCTGTTCGATATCGTTGGCGTCCATCAACACCACCGGAATGCCCGTTTCCTTTTCCAGGGCGTTGCACAGTTCCACGGGGTTGGGGGGGTTAATGAGGGCCAGTTCCTTATACCGCTCAAAGCTGGAACGGAAATAGAACCCGTCAATGCCGCCAACGCCCTGGCCGCACACCTTGTAGAACACGCCCTTGATGCCAAAGGGCTTGGTCAGCGCAGAGCAAACCACCGCCAGCAGCACCCGGGGCAGGCCGCACATATCAATCACCAGCTGCAGTTTATAGGGCTCATGCATGCCAACGCCGGTGTGGTTGATGGCGGCAAAGCGCCACAGGAAATTGGCCCAGAAGCCAGGCTTTACCTGTTCACGGCTTTTGACGTTGTTGGTGCACATAGCCATCACCTTGGCCCCGAAGGACACCATATCCCCCTCCTGATACAGGGGGCGCACATACTTTTCAATTAGTTCCTTCTGGCTTTCGCCCACTTCCACAAAGTGGGTCTGGATGGCAAAGCGGTCATACTTCTTGCCGTTTTTGCCTTCAATGGTTCCCCGGTCAAAATATACCACGCCGTTTTGTTCCCGGCGCTGTTCTTCCAGATTACGGGAAGGAATGATACCCATTTCAATCTACCTCCGTCTTTGGTAACCTTGCCCTATTTTACACCTGTTTATGCATCCTTGTCAATCATCGGCATAGAAATAGAAAAAAGGGGGTGATGCAGGGTGACAAAAGGGCATTGGCAGGTGATTTTTCTGGTGGCGGCTTTTCTTTTTTTCCTGGGCATGTTTGCGCTGAACGGCCGTCAGGGCGGGCGGCTGTTCCGGGGGGTGCAGCGTGTGCTTTGGGCCTGTTTAGGGGTATGGCTGGCCGGGGAAATGGGGGTGATGGCCCTGAACGGGGCTACGCTTATGCTGACGGCCATCTTTGGCCTTCCGGGTGCGCTTGCGGCAATTTCCCTTGCACATTGGTGAAATGCCATGTATATTTTGCTCCCTTTGGGAGCTTTTTTTGTGCCTTTTTTTCCTTCCGGATGGTTCCCGGCCCATCCCGGTTCCATAACATGCAAAACGGAAAGAAAACATGCCAATGCATGGCAGGGTGCTTCCTTGCTACAATGGCATCGGCCGGAAGGGGAGGTGAGAAAATCGCCAACCGTAAAACGCCCCGGGAGAAGCTTGACCTGAAAGTGATGCAGGCGGCGATCATGGCGGTGGAACGCCTGCAAAGCATGATTCAGGATGAAAACGCCTCCAACGGGGATGTGATCAAGGCAGCCAGCCTGATTTTTGACAGGCTGGGAAAAGAAAACGGGGAAGGGAACGTGACCGGGGATTATGAGATTGTACTGAAGGAAACCGGCTGATGCCAAAGATTATTCTGCCCTCTGATTTTCTGAACCGGGTGTACCGGCCGCACCTGCAAAATGAAGATCGGTACCAGATTTACTTTGGCGGCTCCGGCAGCGGCAAAAGCGTGTTTCTGGCCACACGCTGCGTGCTGGATGCCCTGCAGGGGCGAAACATCCTCATTGTGCGCAAAGTGGGGCGCACCATCCGCTCTTCCTGCTGGAATGAAGTGGTGAAGGCCATCGGGCGGCTGGGGCTTTCGGGCCTGTTCCACATCCATAAGTCAGAAAACACGATTGAGGCCATCAATAATGGCGCACAAATTCTCTTTGCAGGGCTGGATGATGTGGAAAAGGTGAAATCCCTCACCCCCAAAGTGGGCGTGCTCACCGATGTGTGGATGGAGGAAGCCACCGAATGCACCTATGAGGATTTCAAACAGCTGGACAAGCGTCTCAGGGGCCTGAGCCGGCATAAGAAAAGGCTCACCCTCTCCTTCAACCCCGTGTACAAAACCCATTGGCTGTACCTGCAGTTTTTTTCCATCTGGCAGGAAGGCAAAAAGTATTGCCGGGGAAAGGATGTATCCATCCTGAAAACCACCTACCTGGATAACCGTTTCCTTTCGCCCGATGATGGCCGGGCGCTGGAACAGGAAAAGGATCCCTATTTTTATCAGGTGTACACCCTGGGCAACTGGGGCGTGATGGGGGATGTGATTTTCCGCCAATGGGAAATGCAGGATTTATCCAAAGAAAAAGAAGCCTTTCCCCACCTGTACGGGCTGGATTTCGGCTTTGCCAAGGATCCCTGTGCCGCCGTGGATTGCGCTTTGGACCGCAAGCACAAACGGGTGTATGTGTTCGCAGAATTATATGAAAAGGGGCTGATCAATGCCCACTTGGCCAATCGCCTGAAAGATTTCTGCGGCACATCCCCCATCGTGTGCGATAGTGCGGAGCCCAAATCCATTGCGGAACTGAAGGCCTGCGGCATCCGGGCGGTGCCGGCCCGGAAGGGAAGGGATAGCGTGATCCACGGCATTCAATGGCTGCAGGGGCATGAAATTGTGGTGGATAACGGCTGCCCCCATTTGCAGGAAGAGCTTACCCTCTTCCAATGGCAGCAGGATAAGGACGGCCACACCCTGCCCATCCCCGAAGACCGTAACAACCACCTGATCGATGCCCTGCGCTATGCTTTGGAACATGAAAGCACCTGCCGCCGGGCCACCACCGCCGGAAAAGGAGAATTAGGTTTATGATTGTCCGTTCAAAAGAACACTTGCAGCCTGCCCTGCGGGATCAGCTTCTGCGCAGCGTGCTGAGCGAATTTCTGCTGGGCCGGGCGGAAAGGGAAAAGCTGCGCCGCTACTACGAAAACAGCCATCCCATCCAGCAGCGCAGCCGGGAAAAGGGCCTGCCCAATAATTGCCTGTCCCACGGCTTTGCCAGGTATATCGTTACCATGGCCGGGGGCTATCTGCTGGGGAAGCCCGTTTCCTACCAGGCCCCGGACCAGCAGGAGGCCCTTTTGCCCCTCACCAGGGCCTATGAGCGCACGGATGTGGGCAGCGTGGATGCGGAACTGGCCCGCAGTGCCTCCATCTATGGCCGTGGGGTGGAAGTCTTGTATGCCGATGAAAAGGCCCAGCCCCGCACTGCTGCCGTCAGCCCCGAATATGCCTT
>JAZUQI010000024.1:0-5257 GCA_045605625.1 Clostridia bacterium | reverse complement strand
GCTGTTCATGACGGCATAGAATGTTGCATTTTTGCAGTTGAAGAAGGAGGATGAACCAATGCTGGTAACGCTATCCGGCAGGGTGACCGAGGTGAGGGCTTCGCAGCCGTAAAAGGCGTTATCACCGATATGAGTGACGCCCTCCGGCAGGATGATGGAAGTGAGGGCGCTGCAATTGTAAAAGGCATTTTTACCAATGCTGGTAACGCCATCCGGAATGATGACGGAGGTGAGGGATTCGCAGCACCAGAAGGCGTCTTCCCCAATGCTGGTAACGCCATCCGGCAGGGTGACGGAAGTAAGGGCACTGCAATCGTAGAAGGCCGCTTCCCCAATGCTGGTAACGCCCTCCGGCAGGGTGATGGAAGAAAGGGCTTCGCAGCCGTAAAAGGCGGAATTGCCAATATGGGTGACACTATCCGGCAGGGTCACCGAAACAAGGGCACTGCAATCGTAGAAGGCCTCTTCCCCAATGCTGGTAACGCCCTCCGGCAGGGTGATGGAAGAAAGGGCTTCGCAGCCGTAAAAGGCAGAATTGCCAATGCGCAGAATACTTCCGTCCTGCGGAAGGGGGGAAGTACCGAAGCTGAAAATCAATTCTTTTGTTTTCCGGTTGATCAGGTGCCCGTGGATGAATTGATAGTTGATGCAGCCGCCGGACACCGTGAATTCAGAAAGGCTGGAACAACAGGTGAAAGGATTGCCGTCAAATTCCACATCATCCGCCTTCAGGGTGACGGCGGTGAGGGCTTCGCAGCCGGAGAAGGCATCCGCACCGATGCGGACCACGCAGCTTGGAATGGTGAGGGACGTGAGGGTTTTACAGCCCTCAAAGGCGGAAGATGCAAGGGCTGTGATGCTGCCGTCATCCGGAAGGGGGGAGGTGCCGCAGCCGTGAACCAACGTTTTCGTTTCCCGGTTCACCAAATGCCCGTGAACCAGGGTGAAGGTTTTGTTTCCATCCGCCACACGAATGTTTTTCAGGTTTTCACAGTCGGAGAAAGGATTGCCGTCCATTTCGGCCACACTGGCCGGGATCGTGACAGCGGTAAGGGCGCTGCAGCCATAGAAGGCACCATCGCCGATCTGGGTGACACCGCTTCCGATGTGCAGGGAGGTGAGCTCCTCGCAACAGAAAAAGGCGGATTCGCCGATATGAGTGACGCTATCCGGGATGGTGACGGTTGTGAGGGCCGAGCAGCCGCTAAAGGCGGATTCGCCGATATGGGTGACGCTATCCGGGAGGATGATGTCGGTAAGGGCTGTGCAGTCGTTGAAGACGGATTCGCCAATATGGGTGATGCCCTCGTTCAGGGTGACAGAAACAAGGGAACGGCAGCCATAGAAAGCGTTTTTTCCAATGCTGGTGACATTGCTAGGAATAATCACCGAGGGGAGGGCTTTGCAGCCGTTAAAGGCATCTTCACCAATGCTGGTCACCCCTTTACCGATCTCCACCGAGGTGAGGGATTCGCAGCCCCAGAAGGCTTTCTTGCCAATGCTGGTCACGCTATCCGGAAGGAAAACGGTGGTGATGGAAGTGTTAAAGGAAAAGGCTTTTTCGCCAATGCTGGTAATGCCGGAGGGGACGAAGAGAATGCTTCCCGTGCCGTCGTATTCTTTCAGAACGCCGTTTTCCACGGTGGCATGGGCCTTGAATTCCGCTTCAGCCGTCTGGCGCTTGGAGGCCAGCAATCTTTCTCTTCTTTTCTTGGCCATTTCCTCCAGGTACTGGGCCAGGGTGGCCTTTACCGCCGCATCGCCAAAGCGCAGGAATTTTTTATAGTTATTGTTGTTTTCTGTAAAATTTTCGTGGAAGCGCAGCTGCTCAATGCTTTGCACCCGCATTTCTGCCAGAAGCTTCATCAGATAGGCCGGACCGTTTTCCGGGTCCACATTCAGCGCCTGTTCGCAAAATGCATCCGCATTTTTCCATTCCATATCTTCCAGGGCCAGCTCCGCCCGCTTCAAAAAGGGCTGGGCCCCTGCCTGCTGCACCATGACCGGCGCCTGCGCCTGCGCCTGCGCCGTTTCCGTTTTCCGGGGCAGCAGCTTTTCAATGCCCCGCAGCAAATCCTGCACGGCGCCGATTTTGCCCAGATCCTGCGCCTGCAATTTGGCAAATTCCTTGGGCATATCGTAGGCATCCAGGCCCTTGTAACAGGGAATCAGGTGCCGGGATTTATCCTGGGTCATCAATTTCAGGAAGCGGGACCATTCGTTTTTCACCCATACGGCGTTGAAATATTCATAATCCGTACCAAAGGCCAGCATAACCTTGGCGGAATTCAGCGCCGCAAAAATATAGGGTTCATATTCCACGCCCAGCTTATCTTCCAGGGAGATCCGGGAGAAAAACACCCGGTAGCCCTTTTCCGTCAGGGCGTCATACACATCCTGGGCCAGCACGGAATCCAGCGTGCGCTGGCCGTCCTCCCCTGTTTCCTTGTAGCAAATGAAGATATCGTAAGGCGCTTCGTTACTGGAAACCAGAATGATGCCCTTGCGGATTTCTTCCATGGCCTTGGCCTCTTCCCGGTAAATTTTCCGGGCAACGGCATCGGCGTTTTCCAGGGCCTGCTCAAAATCGCTGTCCTCCATGATGGATTCAAAGGAACTGCGGTGGCAGGTGGGCACTTTCTTGCCGGAAGCAGGGTCATCCACATATTCTATGCCATACTTGCACAAAACCAGGCCCCAATAGGCCTCCGCTTCCTCGGGAAAATCCGCCACGATGGCCTCGTAAACCCCGGCCGCCTTATCAAATTCGCAGGCTGACCGCAGCCGGTTGGCCCGGGCAAATAAAGTAAGCTTCTTTTCGTCATCCGCCTTGGGAATGGTTTGCATGCTGCCGCAAAATTCGCATGCTGCGGTGCTGGCCCCTTCCATAATATCCAGGTCGCCGCCGCACATTTTACACTTGATAACGCCCATGTTTTCCTCCTGCCGGTGTATTGCCGTATGCATTTTCAGCGCATCAAAGCCGCATCCGGAAGGAAACGCAAGAAAGCGACCGCCAATATATTTTCCGGATACCGCTGTGGTTGTACACGCATTTTCTATGATTTATTGTAATACAGGAAGGGGGCATTGCGCAAGGGGATTTCGCAAAAAAACAGGCACATAAAAAGGCCGGGCATCGGGGGAAAAGGCCCGGTACCCGGCGGAAGATGGAGGAGAAAAACGGGGCTTAGCCGAAGATAATCAGCACGCCCACTAAAATGCCGCCGATGGCGGAAAAGGCCGGCAGCTTGCTGTGGTACATAAGGATGGCCTGGGGCAGAATTTCCCCAAACACCACATACAGCATGGCGCCGCTGGCAAAGCCAAGGCTGAGGGCCAGGCCCAGGGGGCCAATTTCGCCAATCAGAAAGCCCAGCAATGCGCCCACAATGGTGGGGGCGCCAGACAGGGCGGTAATCAGAACGGCCTTGGGCTTGGCCATGCCGCCGGAAATCAGCGGCACGGAAACGGCCATGCCTTCGGGAATATTGTGCAGGCCGATCAGGATGGCCAATATCAGCGCAGCGCTGCCCATCACGCCGTCGTTGCTGGCGTAGGAGGCGCCGATGGTCATGCCCTCGGGCATATTGTGCAGGGCAATGGCGCAGGCCATCACCACCCCGGCCATGAACAGGGCAAATTTATTATCCTTATTGACCCGGTGATGGTTCAGGTGATCGGAATGGATCAGTTCATCCAAATCATCCGCCGTTTTGGGATGGCTTTCGTCAATGTGCAAAACCTGGGGGTTCACCCGGCGGTCAATCAAGTGGTTCAGCAGGAAAATGATGGCCACCCCGAAGGCCACGGAGCCTATCACCGCCCACACGCCCACCTGGGTTTCGATGGATTCGGTAATCAGGTCAAAGCAGACAACGGCCAGCATCACGCCCCCGGCAAAGCTGAGCAGCAAACTGGCGGTGCGGTTGGAATCCTTTTGCAGCAGGGCCCCCAGCAGGCCGCCCAGGCCTGTGCCCACAACACCGGCCAAAGCGGTGGTTAAAATCAGCGTTTCCATAACTCCCATCATGCACACATCCTCTTCTTTGGTACATTCATTGGCTTGCCAGGGTAGTATACCACACCCAGGGCCTCTTGCCAATGGAGGGGAATGCATTTCCGGAAAGAAATATAAAAGAAAAAAGCGCCCGGAAAAATTGAACTGCACCCCATTTGTTAGACAAGTATGATATAATACTTGTACTAAGAAATGGGGTGTTTTTCTATGCCTAAAGGGATACCAAACAAACGATACACTGGCGAGTTTAAGCAGATGGTAGTAGAAACCATGAAGCGTGAGAAACTCAGCTACTGTGAAGCAGCAAGGCAGTTCGATATATCAGATCATAACAGAGTGTCATCCTGGGAACGAATTTATCTCATGGAAGGCCCGGAAGGTCTGTACATAGAGCGTCGCGGACGCGGCAGCAAGGGTCGCCCGAAACAGTTCCCCAAAGAAGTGGAAGAGGATCTACTGAAAGAGGTCCAGCGACTGAGAGTGGAGAATGCCTACTTAAAAAAATTGCAGGCCTTGGTTCTGGAGAGAGAGCGACACCAGAAGAAAAAGTAATGGTGATCCAGGAACTGAGGCAAGAGTATAAGCTGGATATGCTGTTGGAAATCGCTCAACTGCCCCGATCTACTTTCTACTATCATAACAAGCGACAGGGTAAACAGGATAAGTATGCCTGTGCCAAAGCTGAAATTGCTGCCATTTACCACGAAAACAAGGGCAGATATGGTTATCGTCGTATCACAGATGAGCTGCACAACCGTAAAATCAATCTGAATCATAAGACTGTACAGCGTTTAATGAAGGAATTAGGGTTGGTTTGTCGTGTTCGGATGAAGAAATATCGTTCTTACAAGGGCGAGAAGGGTACGACAGCAGACAACGAACTGAATCGTGAGTTCCGGGCAGAGAAGCCGAACCAGAAGTGGGTTACGGATGTAACAGAATTCCGTCTGTTTGGGGAAAAATTATATCTGTCCCCAATTCTTGATCTGTGCAGCGGGGACATTGTGACTTACACTTTGTCTGATAGTCCTAATCTGCTTATGGTAACAACCATGCTGGAACAGGCATTTGAAAAAATTCCTGACAACACGAACTTACTGCTTCACTCTGACCAGGGCTGGCATTACCGGCACAAGCAGTATGTGAAGATGCTGGCAGACAAAGGTGTCAGGCAGAGCATGAGTCGCAAGGGTAACTGCTATGACAATTCGGTGATGGAGAATTTCTTTGGTCATC
>JAZUQI010000023.1:0-2506 GCA_045605625.1 Clostridia bacterium | reverse complement strand
TGCACGGAAAAAACACCAAATCATCAAAGAAATGAGGAAGAAACAAATGAAGAATTTTCTGCGGCTTTTTTGCATGGTGATGGTATTGGCGCTGGGGCTGTGCAGCGGTGCGCTGGCCATTGAACAAAGCGAAATCGAAGGCGTGTGGGACGTGGATATGAAGCCCTTTTTGGTGGCGATGGAGTTGCCGGAAGAGGAGCTTGATGCACTTTTGGAATTGCTGGGCATGAGCATAACCATAGCCTTCACCCCCGATCAGCAAATGATTATGCAAACCGTAGTAGGCGGTGAAGTGACGCAGGAAAAACTCACCTACACCCTGGAAGGGGAAAAAATTCTGATGAGCGACGGCAGCGAGTCCCAACTGGTGCGGGAGGAAGATACGCTCACCATCATTGAACCCAATGGCTTTTCCATGGCGCTTACCTGGCATGGCCCGGTGGAGGATTTTGTGATCCTGTCTCAGGAAGAAGTGGTGATTGACAGCGAAATCGTGGGTGTGTGGGCAATGGATATGCATGCCATCGTGGCCATGGCCGGCATGGATCTGGCCGGCATGAGCGAAGAAGAGGCAGCTGAGATAGAAGCCCTGCTTTTGATGATGAGCGCAACCATGGAATTTACCGTTGATGGTCGGATCATCATGAGCACAACCATGTGGGGTGAAACGGACGTCGTAGAATACTCCTATGAACTGCAGGGAAATCAGATTATTATGGACGGCATGAACGGCCAACCGATGGATTTCGTTATTGAAGGCGATACGTTGATTCTTACAGAAGGGGAAATGACGCTGACCCTCACCAGGGTGCAGCCTGTGGAAGAAGCCCCTGCCGCCTGATGGTGGTATAGCAAATGCCCTGTTTCCGGGAAAGGAAGCAGGGCATTGTTTTTTTCCGGCGTAAAATAAGCAGATGGGCTTGAAGGCGCAAAATTTCTATGATAAAATGAAGAAAAGTGGCAGCTGAAAGCAGCAAAGGATGGGAAGAAAAGATGCTCAAATCGCATATCTTTCTGGTGGGAATGTCCGGGGCCGGGAAAACTTCGTTGGGGAAGCGGCTGGCCCAGAATTTGAACGTCCGCTTTGTGGATACGGATCAGAAAGTGCAGGAACTGATGGGCGGCCTGACGGTGAACGAAATTTACGCCACCCTGGGTGAGCCTTTTTTCCGCAACGCTGAAACCGGCATTCTGATTTCCATGGTGGGCCAGCCCCCCTGCATCATTTCCACCGGCGGCACGGCGGCCACCAACCCCGATAACGTGCTGATTATGAAAAACCACGGGGTGATTATCCATATTGACCGGCCGCTGGACCAAATCCTTTCCGATATTAAGATGGACAGGCGGCCCACGCTGGTTGGCGGCACCTATGAAGACGTGATTGACCTGTATAACCGCTGCATCGGCCATTATAAAGCGGCGGCGGATTACCGTATGGATAACTCCAAGGGCTTTGTGATGGGCATCCGCACCCTGACGGAACTGGTGGAAAACCTGGAATGGTAAGGGGCGGCCAAGTGGCGGCAATGGGCCAAAGAAACGCCTGGTTTGCGTAAAATGTAACAAAAATATATCAAAAATATGAAGAAAGTGGGTTATAACTCCCACTTTCTTGTTTTTTATGCTTTTCGGTGGGGGAAACGGGCTTCGTGGGTTCGGCCATCGTCCCGCAGGGTGACCCAGCCGGTTTTTATTTTTTCCCCGTCCAGGGTGGGAAAGAGAATATCCCGCCCGGCGGTGAGGTGATAGGCGGAGGAGTGGTGGCGAAGCACCAGGGAAAATTCCTCCAGATCGCCCCCGGGGCAGGGCATAAGGCGCACCTGATTTCCCTTCTTTTCCAGGCCCAGCAATTTGGTGATATACACATAGTACATAAGCGCTGCCGGGGCGGCGTGGCCGGCTTTTTCCCCCGGCAGGAAGGAGGGCAGGGCGTGCCGGGCCATTTGCCAGGCATCTTCGCAGGCGCCGGTATTGCACAGGGCCATCACCAGCAGGGGGGTAAGCCCGGGGGAAGGGGGATGGGCAAGGGCGTGGTGCAAGGCCAGCCGGGCGTGCTCCCTCGGGGCACCGGCCAGGCAGGCAAGGCAGGCGCACATTTGGCCCGTGGAAATCGATTTTTCAAGGGGAATGCCTTTAGCATCCCAGCCCGGCAGATATTCGTTTTCCAGCCATGCCTGTTCCAGGCGGCTCAAAAGCCCTTGACGGTGCTCCATCAGCCTTTTTCCGGTTTTCCCATCGCAAAGGGGCGCAAAACGGGCATAGGCCATGCACAGGAAAAAGCCCAGCGCCACGCTTTCCGCCGTTTCATAATACCCGGAATGCCAGAGGGGGTGGGCCGTTTGGGGCAGGCCGTGGGGGCCAAGTTTTACGCTGTGAAGGAGGGAAAGGCATTGCTGCAAAAGGGAAGGGGCATCCGGCCATTTTAGCGTTTCCTGCAAAATTGCTTTATCCCCGGTGATTTCCACATACAGGGCGGTGAGGAAGGGAAGAAGCAAGGGATCCT
>JAZUQI010000022.1:0-8900 GCA_045605625.1 Clostridia bacterium | reverse complement strand
TCCTCAAAAACGTGCTGGGCGGTGGTGGGGCTGGGGCGGCCGGAACGGTTTGCGCTGGGGGCGGCCACCGGCACCTGGCTTTCCTTCAATAGGGCCAGGGCCACGGGATGATCCGGGCAGCGCACGGCCACGGAGGGCAGCCCGGCGGTGGTCACATCCGGCACGGCCGGTTTTTTCTTCAAAAGAATGGTCAAGGGCCCGGGCCAGAAGGCATCCATCAGCTTTTCCGCTTCCGGGGTCACATGGCACAAGGGGGCCAATTGGCTTTTATCCGCCACATGCACAATCAGGGGGTTATCCCCCGGGCGGCCCTTGGCGGCAAAAATATGGGCAACAGCCTCTTCGTTCAGCGCATCGGCCCCCAGGCCATACACTGTTTCGGTGGGAAAGGCCACCAGTTCCCCCTTCTGCAAAAGGGCAGCGGCCTGAAGCAGGCTGTGTTCATCGGCAGATTTCAAAATGGTTTCCATAGCGTTTCCTTTCTTTTGCCGGGAATTGTTCATGATTATGCATCCATCATGCAAATCCCGGCCCTGTCCATCATAGGCGAATTTCCGGGCTTTGTCAAGAAATACGGTGTTTTTGGTGGATATCATGGGAAATAAACTTGAAATGGATGCATAATTATGTTATACTGTATATGCATATACAATGAGAAGTGTTTTATTCATCGATGGCGCATTTGATTCATGGAAGAATTATGAGGAGTGAACCAATTTGAAAAACGCACGCCAGACAGCCATTTTGTCCATCATTGACCGGTTTGATATCGAAACCCAGGAAGAATTATCCCTGAAATTGAGGGAAATGGGCATTGTGGTAACCCAGGCCACGGTTTCCCGGGATATTAAGGAATTGCGCCTTCTGAAAGTGCTCAGCCCCAAGGGCGGCTATAAATATGCCACCAGTGACCGGGCGGATCATGGCCTGAGCGATCGGTTTGTGCGGATGTTTGTGGATTCCGTTCTGTCCATCACCTATGCCCAGAACATCATCGTGATCAAAACCCTGTCCGGCAGCGCCAATGTGGCCGGGGAGGCCATTGATTCCATGCGCTGGCCGGAAATTTTGGGCACCATGGCCGGAGATAACACCATTCTGGTCATCGTCAAGGATGAAGCGGAAGCGGCCAAAGTGGTGAAAAAATTCCAGGAAATGCTGAAATAAGCGAGGCTTACTATGCTGCTTTCATTGCGAATTGAAAATATTGCCCTGATGGATGAACTGGAAATCCAGTTTCAGAAAGGCCTGCATGTGCTGACGGGGGAAACGGGCGCCGGTAAATCCATCATTGTGGATGCGGTGGCCCTTCTGCTGGGCGGCAAGGCCCAGAAGGAATTGATCCGCACCGGGGCGCAGAAGGCCCGGGTGGAGGGCGTGTTCAGCGTTTGCGATTGCCCTGCTGCCGGGGCTTTTTTGCGTGAACAGGAACTGGATGAAGGGGAGGAAGTGCTGCTGGCCCGGGAAGTGACCCTAAGCGGCCGCTCCACCTGCCGGGTGAACGGCACCCTGCTTCCCATGGCCCAGTACCAGCAGTTCACCGCCCTTTTGATGGATATCCACGGCCAGCATGAGCATCAATCCCTGATGGATGAAAAAAAGCACCTGGCCTTTCTGGATGCCACCGGGGATGAACAGCACGAGGCCCTTTTGCAAAAGGTGAAAGGGGCCTTTGCCGCCTGGCAGGAACAGAAAAAACGATTGGCTTCCCTGAAAAAGCAAAGCGCCCAGGCCCAGGAGCGGATGGAGCTTTTGCAAATCCGGGTGAATGAACTGAGGGAAGCTAACCTGACCCCGGGGGAAGAGGATGCCCTCACCAAAGAACGGGATATTTTCAAAAACGGCGAAAAAATTGAAAACAGCCTGCAAAACGCCTTTGATTATGTGTATGACGGCGCTGCGGCGGCGGTAGAAGCCCTGCGCAAGGCGGCGGCGGCCTTGGCCCCCATTGAAAACCTGGACGGGGAATATGCGTCCCTCCGGGCCCGGCTGGATGGGCTGTATTATGAGGCGGAGGACGCCGGGCTGACCCTTCGGAAAATGATTTCCGCCCTGGATTTTGACCCGGACCGGCTGGAAGAAATCCGGGAACGGCTGGATGTGATTCGCCGCCTGTCCCGGAAATATGCCGGGGCCAGCACCGCCGATATGGTGGAAAAGCTGCAGGAGATGGAAGCGGAACTTTCCGGCTTTGAAACCCTGGATGACCGGCTGAACGAAACCGAACAGCAGGAAAAGAAGGCGGCGGAAGCCTATCAGAAGGCGGCAGCGGCCCTTTCCCAAAGCCGGAAAAAGCTGGCAGCGGCCTTTGAAAAGGAAATGGAAACCCAGCTGAAGGATTTGAACATGGGCGGCACCCGGTTCCAGGTGGAATTGCAGGGGGCGGCGCCCTCTGCCGCCGGGGTGGAAGGGGCCCTGTTCCGCATTGCCCCCAACCGGGGCGAAGAAATGCAGCCCCTTTCCCGGATCGCATCCGGCGGCGAACTTTCCCGGCTGATGCTGGCTATCAAATCCGTGGCGGCCAAGCGGGAAGGCATTCCCTCCATGATTTTTGACGAAATTGATACCGGCATTTCCGGCAAGGCCGCCCAGGTGGTGGGGGAAAAGATGAAGGCCATCAGCGGGGACAGGCAGGTGCTGTGCGTTACCCACCTGCAGCAAATTGCCGCCCTGGCGGATTGCCATTACCTGGTGGAAAAGGCCTTTGACGGCAGCCGCACCCACACCAAGCTTTCCGTTTTGCAGGGCGAAAACCGGGTGGCTGAAATTGCCCGGATGCTGGGGGGCGAGGAACAAAGCGCCAAGGCCCATGCCCGGGAAATGCTGAAAATGTAAATCATCACAGGCACAGCGGAAGAAATGGCTGTGCCTGTTGTTTATCAGAGAAAGCAAAATAAATAATTTTATCAGGCGGTGAGGCAGCATGATCAGAAAAATGATGGAAAGGGATTTGGCCCCCTGCGGCAGGCTCTATGCCAAGGCATTTCCCCAGGAGCATTGGGGCATTGACTGGACGGCGGAACGTGCCGCCCAGTATCTCCGGGATTTTTTTGAGCAGAAGCGATTTGTGGGGTATGTGTATGAAGAAAAGGAAGAGGTGCTGGGCTGCATCTTCGCCCTTTGCAAAATTTCCGGCAGCAAGGAAGAAATGCACATCCAGGAAATGGCCGTTCTTCCGGAAAGGCAGGGGCAGGGCATTGGGAAACAGCTGCTGAATGCCGTGATGGAAGATTGCAAGCAAAAAAACCTTGCAGGCATTGTGCTTTATACCAGCAAATTTGCCCCGGCGGCCAGGTTCTACGAAAAGAACGGTTTTCTTGTGTCAGACGGAACCATTTGCATGTACTATGCGGAATAAAATAAGCAAACAAAAATCCGGCCCGTGATAAAAACCACAGGCCGGATTTGTTTTTGGGCTGTTGCCCAAAGCTTAGTTTTCTTCCAGGGTGATGGTGGCCAGAATCGGTTCCAGGGCGGCCAGCACATCCGCATCGGAGGGCATTTCTTCCAAGGTGGCATAATCGGGGGAGAGGGAAGTAACCTTGATGCAGCTGTTCATGGAGCAATCCACGGAAGCGGTAATCAGCTTGTAATAGCCAAGGGACTGGACAGGGTTGCCCTCATCGTCATATTCGAAGTTTTCGCACACGCCGATGGTGACATACACCGTTTTGCCGTTCCAATCCATTTCCTGCATTTCCCCTTCCCGGATGAACGAGCCGTTCAGCAGGGCGGAGGCGGAAGTGGTTTTGGCGTCGGTATCCTTCATGGCCAGCACGGTGTACTGGTTCATGATGGCGTTTTCATCCAGGGCGGCTATGAAGAAATTGTTTTCCAGGGGGTCGCTGGTCAGCGAGCCCTTGCTTTCGTAGTTTTCGGGCAGGTTCACTTCCGCCAGCTTATAGTACTTGGGCCGGTTATAATCGCCCATGTTCCGCACCAGCCAGTTTTCTTCCATGCCCACAATGGCGTTATCCTTCACTTCCAGGGAACCGGCGTAATAGCGGCTGTTGGAAATCAGAACGCCCACCACAATGAGCACCACAAGCACGGCGGCGGCAATAATCAGGTGCAGCTTATACTGCTGGAAAAATTCCTTGGTCTTCTGCTTTTGCAGGGCTTCCTTGCGCTTGCGCTTTTCTTCGGCACTGGCCCGGTACTGATGTTTCTTTGCCATAAAAAATAAAACCTTCTTTCAATTTCGTTGATTTTTCCCAAGTATACCATGATTGTCGCCGTGCGGTAAACGAACCGCCGCCCGGCGCCCCGGAATCTGCCCGCAGATTCCTGATCCTTATCATACCACAACTTTTTCTTTTTTTCCAGTAGGGCGGGGCAACTGTTTACGTTTTCTTAAGAAAATGATATACTATAGAAAAATGTGTTATTCTGTCCAAGGGGGAAGGAGAAATAAACATGATCCAAAATGCAGGCGCCATGCCTCTTCTGGGGTCCCGGGCCCATGATTATCCGGGCAAAACCCCGCAGGAACTGTTTGCAAATATTGCCGGGGATGGCTTTCAGGCCATGCAGCTGGCGTTTCCCAAATCCTTCGGGGTGAAATACCCCCTGCCGGAAGCGTTCCTGGAAGAAACCGCTCAGGCCATGGAACGGCATCATTTACACCTGGCGGTGATCGGCTGCTATATTGACCCGGCCCTGCCGGACAGGGAAGCTGCCAAAGCCCAGGTGGATACCTTCATTTCCGCCCTGCCGGCTGCCAAATTTTTGAACGCCGGCTGCGTGGGCACGGAAACCACCAATTTGGAAAAGGCTGGGGGTGACCGGAAAAAAGCCATGCCTCTTCTGATCGATAACGTGAAGCGCATGGCGGAAGCGGCGGAAAAATGGGAAGTGAACGTGGGCATTGAACCGGTGTATGACCATGTGATGCATAACGTGGAGGAAACGCTGCAGGTATTGGAAAAGGTGGGCAGCTCCCGGGTGAAAATCATCTGGGATGCGGTGAACCTGCTTTCTTTGGAAACGGCGGGGGATCAGCCCGGCTTTTTCCGCCTGTGCTATGAAGCCTTCAAGGACCGGCTGATTGCCATGCACCTGAAGGATTTTGCCTTTGACGAAAAGGGCAAAAAGCCCTCCCGGCCCCTGTTTGAAGGGGAACTGAACGTGCAGGCGCTGCTTTCCCTTGTAAAGCAGGAAGGGGGCCTTCCCATCCTTCGGGAAGAAGCTATCCCCAGCCGCAGCGTGGAGGAAATTGCGGCCATTCAAAAAATTCTGCAAAAATAAAAAAATACGCCGTGCATAAATTTTTTGCATCCGGCGTATGATAAGAACGAAACAGGAAGTGATGAGGACGGTTTTTCAGGGGAAAAACCACACTTCTGAATGTTTCAGGAGGCCTGCTCCGATGGGAGGTGGCCTCCTCTTTTTTTCTCAGAATAACCCCTTGTGGCGAATGGGCTTTTCCAGCCTTTCCTCCACAAAGGCGGCCAGCAGGGCGGCCGGGGCATCTTCCGGGGGCAATTGTGTTTTATCAATGCCCATCACCAGCACTTCCCGCATCCATAGGGCTTCCCGGGGTGCAAGGGAAATCAGCCTTTCCATCATTTCGCTGCATTCGGGGCAGGTGAGGCCGCCGTCCTCCGGGTCAAAATGGCGAATTTCGTTTTCCTCCAGCCGTCGTCCGCATTTCACGCAATGGGATAGCCGGGGGCGATAGCCGCTGATGGCCGCCGCATGCAAAAGGAACGCCGCCGTTACGGCCTTTGCATCCTTTTCCTGATAGCACAGCCGGGAAAGGGAACGGGCCAGCAGGGTGAAAAGATGCACCGCCGCTTCATTGGGCTGCACCATGGCCTCGCAAACGGACAGCATGTACGTGGCGTATTTCAGCTTTTCGTAATCGCTGCGCAGGGGGTAAAAACTTTCCGTCAGGTTGCAGGAAACCACCGTCATCCGCCCCTTGCCGGTGTACAGAACGTATTCCCCGAAGGCGAACCATTCGCTGCAGTTCAAAAGAGGGCTGCCCATTTTTTTGCATCCCCGGCACAGGGCTTCCATGCGCCCCAGGGTGGGGGAAAAAAGGGTCAGCATCCGGTCATGCTCCCTGTAATCGGCGTGGCGCAGCACAATGGCCTGGGTGGTTACGTGGGGCAAAAAAATCAACTCCCTGTGGAACGGTAAAACTTCATGGCCCGTTGAAACACGAAATACATCAGCATGAAAAAGGCAAGCCCGGTAAGAGGCGCAGCATAGGCCCATGCCCCTTCCATGCCCATCAGGGGCTTATCCAGAATCATGGCGGCAGGCACCTGCAACACCAGCCCGAAGGGGGCCAGCGTGCCAAACAGCACCCGCAGGGGCCCGGGGTAAATATCCACCGGGTATTGGCAGGCGCTGCGGCCGCCGTAGGTGATGGCGTTTACCAGCTCAATGGATTTTACGGAATGCACGGCAAACACCGCTTCGATCAGGAATAATCCCAGTATCAACAGCATACCAAAGAAAACCGCTTCGGTAAAGAGAAAAATTTTCGGTATATTCCACACCACATTGCTTTCCTTGCAGCCCATCACCAGCGCCACAACGCCCACCGCAATGCAGCCGATGCGCCGGGGGTCAATGGCGTGGCAGATCACCTGGGTCATAATCCCCCGGGGGCGCAGGAAAAAGGTATCCAGGCTTCCGGAGCGGATCAGGGCGGCAAAATTCCCCGTAATGCCCCGGCCAAAGCATTCCGTCAGGTAGAAGGTGATGCTCATGATGCCAAAGAAGAACAGCAAATCGCCCCCCGTCCATTGGTTCAGGGCCTGAAAGCGGTTCACAATCAGTAATACTGCCATCATTTCCCCGGCTTCCATCACAATCTGGGCCAGGGTTTGCAGGCAAAAGCTCCAGGGGTATTGCATCTGGCTTTTCAAAAGCATTTTCATGGAATGGAGGTATAATTTTATGGTGTTCATCTTAACCTCCCTGCACAATCATTCGCTTTGCGTTCCGGTGCCATAAATACAGCCCCAGCGCCGCAAAAATGCACAGCCATATGCCCTGAACCAGAAACACCTGCCCGGCCTGGGCCAGGGGCGTTTCCCCGGTGTAGATCCGGATGGGGGCGTCCAACAGCTGGGCGTAGGGGAGCAGCCGCACCACATGCTGCCAGCTATCCGGAAACAGGGTGAGGGGCAGGATGTTGCCGGAAAAGGTGGCCATCAACAGGTTCAGAAGGGCCTGAAAGCCCTTGAAATCAATGGTGCGCATGGAGATGCCCATGGTGATGTTTTCCAGGGCGCACATGCAAAAAAGCCCCATCATCAGCCCCATCAGCGATAGTACCAGCGCCGGAAGGGATGCCGGTGCGCCAATGCCCCATTCTTTGGGCAACAGGCTGGCAACCAGCAGCATGGGAACGGCCCGGAGCAAACTGCCCATCAATTTCATGGCCATAATCCTTGCGTAGTAATAGCCATACAGGTTCACCGGCCGGCACAGCTCATAGGCAATACCCCCGGTGCGGATTTTGTCCATCAAATCATTATCGGAAGAAAGCAGCATGCGGAAAAAGGCCTGCTGCAGCCACACATAGGTCACAATGGCGGAAAGGGGCATGCTTTGGGGGTTTCCCTTGTACAGCGCCCGGTAAACGGAAATCAGGATCAGCCCGAACACCATCTGGCACACAATGCCGCCAAGGGCCGCACCCCGGTATTGGGTTTCCATTTTCCAGCGCATCCGGAAAGCGGAAAGGTATTTCTTCATAGGTCCATCTCCCGGTACATCCGTGCAATCAGGTGGTCAATGTTCTGGGGCTGGGCGGTCATTTCCTGCATGGCCCCGGCCTTTTGTAAAAGGGATACCATATCGGCGGTGGGAATGTTTTCCGGCGCATAGGTGATGATGAAATTATCCCCTTCTTTTTGCAGGGCGCAGCTTTCCGGCAGGGCGGCAAAATCCGGCGTGTTTTCGTAGCGCACGGTGATAATCCGCTGTGTATCGTACCGGGAAAGCAGTTCCGGCAAATGCCCGTCAAACAGCTTCTTCCCATGGCCCAGCACCATCACCCGGCTGCACAGGGCCGCAATATCTTCCATATCATGGGTGGTGAGCAGGATGGTGGTGCCCTTTTCCCGGTTTTCCTTCTGCAAAAATTCCCGCAGCTTCAGTTTGCTCACTGCATCCAGGCCAATGGTGGGTTCATCCAGGAAAAGCAGTTCCGGGCTGTGCAAAAGGCTGCCGCACAGCTCCGCCCGCATTCGCTGGCCCAGGCTCATCAGCCGCAGGGGCGTGGATAATAAATCCTTCAAGTCCAGCGCATCGCTCAGTTCCTCCAGCCGCCTTTCAAAAGCGGCCTTTGGCACTTTGTAAATATCTTTCAGCAGCTGGTAGCTGCCAAGGATGGGCACGTCCCACCATAATTGCATCCGCTGGCCAAAGACCACGCCAATGCGCTGCACGTGCTTTTTCCGCTCCAGCCAGGGGGTGATGCCGCCAACGCTGGCTCGGCCGCTGTCCGGGGTAAGGATGCCGGAAAGGATCTTCACCGAAGTGGATTTTCCCGCCCCGTTTGGGCCAATGTATCCCAAAAGCTCCCCCTTTTCTACAGAAAAGGAAACATTCTGCAGGGCGTGAATTTCCGTCTTTTCCCGCAGCAAATGGCCCTTCGCCCGTTTTTTGCGCAGGGTGAAGGTTTTGTTCAGGTTTTCTACTTGTATGAAGGGCATGTTTTCCTCCGTAAGAATGGGTCGGGCGGATATGCTCATCAGAAACGTGGAGGGCTATTATAGCAAGAGATAAGAAGTTTGTCAACGGTTTTTTGCTTGATATACACCGAAAAATGGTGTATACTGGTTTTGCAATAGCACACGAAAGGAAGTTTTTTCTATGAAAATTGCCATCGCCTGCGATCCTGCCGGGATGCCCCTGAAGGGCCCCATTGAAGAAAC
>JAZUQI010000021.1:0-3849 GCA_045605625.1 Clostridia bacterium | reverse complement strand
ACACGATTTCCAGTCGTGCGCCCTCGACCAAACTAGGCGACTTCTCCATTCGGACAAGTTCAGCTTGTCAACGAATGATATAATACCATAAAGGCTTTCATTCGTCAAGTATCTTTTTTCAATTTTTTGCGTTTTCCGGCAAAAAAGAAAACCGCCTTTCCGGCAAAGCCGCTTTTTCTCCCGGCATGGATTGACACCTTTTTCCCTTTCGTTTAATATAGAAGTATCCTGAAATGAAAGGATGCATTTGGTATGCGTTTTCTTGCTTTTTTGATGGCCCTTGTTCTGTTTGCCCTTCCCTGCTTTGCGGAAGATGCCCCGGTCACCCTCCATCCAGCTCCACAGCAAATCACCCTTACCTTCACCGGGGACTGCACTTTGGGAAACACCCCCGTGATGCGTGGGCGGCCGGAGTCTTTCGAAGCGTATGTGGAACAGAACGGCCTTGAATACCCCTTTGCACAGGTAAAGGCGCTTTTCGAAGAAGATGATTTGACCATCATCAACCTGGAAGGCGTTTTTCACGACTCCGAAACCGGCGTGGCCCAGGGGAAAACTTACACCTTCCGTGCGCCCACGTCTTACGCCGAAATGCTGCCCTTAAGTTCCATCGAAATGGCGTATCTTGGCAATAACCATGTGTTTGATTATGGGGAACCGGGCTATCAATCCACCGTCAAGGCCCTGGACGCCCAGGGCATTCAGTGGTTTGGCACCACGGAATACGGCCACGAAACGGCCATTTACGAAAAAGGAAACATCAAGCTGGGCTTTGTCTCCATCAATATTTCCTATTGGTGGAAAGAAGGCATGGGGAATGAAATGAAGGAAACCCTGCGCAAACTGAAAGAGGAAGAAAAGTGTGATGTGGTGATCGCCTGCCTCCACGGCGGTGTGGAATATGATACCCGCCACGATAAAAACCAGGAACGCATGGCGGATGCTTTCCTGAAAAACGGCGCCGATCTTGTGGTTGGCAATCACCCCCACGTTATCCAGGGCCTGCGCACGGAAAACGGCAAAACAAACCTGTGGAGCCTTGGCAATTTCTCCTTCGGCGGCAATAAGGATGTGCGTTCCATCCGCACCTACATTGCCCGTTTCACCCTCTCTTTCGATGAAAACGGCGCTTACCTGGGCCATCAGTTGAACATTATCCCGGCCCATATGTCCGGCACCCGGGAATACAACAATTACCAGCCCGTGCTGGTTACGGATGAAGCGGAAGCGGCGAAAATTCTGGAAGCCATCCAATATGACGTGAAGCGGATGAAACTGAAGCCCTATCAGCCCGGCATCGGTGCCCTGCAGGAATTTGTTCCTGCTGTAAATCCCTGAAAACCCTTGCAAAACACGGTGTTCAGCGGTATAATAAAATTTATTGATACGCTTGAAGGATGGAGGCGTTTTCTTGGTCAAAGTACAGGATTTTATCAAAACCCTGAATTTGCAGGTGCTGTCCCCCACCACAAGAGAGGAATGGGAAATTCCCTCGGTGGAACTGAACCGGCCCGGCCTGCAGTTCGTGGGCTTTTATGAACATTTTGCCTATGAACGGCCCCAGGTAGTGGGGCTGGTGGAAATGACGTATCTGGAATCCCTGTCCGATGAGGAAAGAAAAATGCGGCTGGAGCAGTATTTTTCCTATCCCATCCCCTGCGTGATTCTGTGCCGGGGCATGATGCCCACGGAAGATATGGTGGTGCTTGCCAAGAAGCACGATGTGGCCCTGCTTCGCAGCGAGGAAATGACCACCAAATTCACCGTGAACGCCATGAATTATCTGAACCGGGTGCTGGCCCCCCGTTCCACGCTGCACGGCGTGCTGGTGGACGTATATGGCGTGGGCATGCTGATTACCGGTGAAAGCGGCGTGGGCAAAAGCGAAACGGCGCTGGAGTTGGTCAAGCGTGGCCACCAGTTGGTGGCGGATGACGTGGTGGATATCAGCAAAGTGAATGATAAGCGGCTGGTGGGCGAATCCCCGGAAACCATCCGCCATTTCATGGAAATCCGCGGCATTGGCATCATCGATATCAAGGCCATGTACGGCATTGGTTCCGTTATGCGCAGCCGTTCCATTGATCTGGTGATCCATCTGGAGCATTGGAAAGAAAAAAAGGCCTACGACCGCCTTGGCCTTTCCGAAGATTTCACCACCATCATGGATGTGCGCATTCCCCAATTGGTGCTGCCGGTGCGGCCCGGACGGAACCTGGCCATCATCATTGAGGTGGCGGCACGGAACTTCAGCCTGAAAAATACCGGCTATTCCGCTGCCAAGGAATTGGATCGTCGTCTGAACGAAATGATGGGGCTGAATATGCCCAAATAATAACGGAGGGATTTCATTATGGTATATATCGGCGTGGATCTGGGCGGCACCAATATTGCCGTAGGCGTTGTGAACGAAAAATGGGAAGTGGTTTCCCAGGCTTCCACCAAAACGCTGGCTTCCCGTCCCTATCAGGAACTGATTAAGGATATGGCCGCCTGCGCCAATAAGGCCCTGCAGCAGGCCGGGCTCACCCAGGATGATGTCAACAGCATCGGCATTGGCATTCCCGGGGCGGCGGATGAAAACGGCAACGTAATTTTCTGCACCAACCTTGGCTGGAAGGATATTCCCCTTCGCACCGAGCTGCAAAAATACATCAATAAGCCCGTTTATGTGGGCAATGATGCCACGGTGGCCGGCCTTGCGGAAAGCTATGCCGGGGTCAGCGCAGGCTGTTCTTCCAGTGTGTTCCTCACCCTGGGCACCGGCGTTGGCGGCGGTATCATCATCGATGGCAAGCCCTGGAACGGCGTCCACGGCGTGGCCAGCGAACTGGGCCACATGATTCTGGTGGCCGGGGGCGAACCCTGCTCCTGTGGCAACCGCGGCTGCCTGGAACGCTACACCAGCGCCACTGCCATCATCCGCATGGCCAAGGAAGCCGTGAAGGAAAACCCCGATTGCGCCATTATGAAAAAGGCTGGCGGCAACCCGGAGAGGATCAATGCCAAAATCGTCATTGATGCCGCCAAGGAAGGGGATCCTGTGGGCGTGAAGGTGTTTGACCAGTATACCGATTATCTGGCCATGGCTTGCAATAACGTAATCCAGTTCCTGGACCCCGATATGGTGGTGCTGGGCGGCGGCGTAAGCCACGCAGGGGATTTCCTGGTGGATGCGGTGCGTGCCAAAGTGCCCAACTATATTTTGAATAAAAACCTGCCCTATTCCGAAATCAAATTGGCCAAACTGCGCAACGAAGCCGGCATCATCGGCGCTGCGCTGCTGGGCCGGGCAGCTGAATAACAAAAGCGGAGGAATAGAAACCATGGAATTTGATATTCGTACCCTGTATCGTCAAACCCCGGCCCACGGCGAAACCGTAACCATCTCCGGCTGGGTGCGCACCCTGCGGGATAGCAAGGCCTTTGCCTTCATCGAACTCAACGACGGCACTTTCTTCAAAAACGTGCAGATCGTGTGCGATGAATCCTTGGAAAACTTCAAGGAAGTGGTGAAAATCACCCTGGGCAGCGCCCTCACCATAGAAGGCCCCCTGGTGCGCACCCCTGAAATGAAGCAGCCCTTTGAAAAGCATGCCACCAAGGTGGATGTGGTGGGCCTTTCCGATCCCTCCTATCCCCTGCAGAAAAAGCGGCACACCGTGGAATACCTGCGCACCCAGGCCCATCTGCGCCCCCGCACGAACCTGTTCAGCGCCGTGTTCCGCATCCGTTCTCTGGCGGCCCAGGCCATCCACACCTTCTTTGCCAACCGCAGCTTCGTTTATGTGCACACCCCCCTCATCACCGCCAGCGACTGGCAGGGTGCCGGTGGAAAGGAGTCCGAGG
>JAZUQI010000020.1:0-2381 GCA_045605625.1 Clostridia bacterium | reverse complement strand
GGAGGATACTGATTTGTATATCAATGTTTTTTCACGAAAAAAGCCTCCCTTGTGAAAGGGAGGTGCCCCGAAGGGGCGGAGGGATTGCTCAGAAACACTATAAATTCTGAATTCTGAATTCTTCATTCTTCATTCTGAATTCTACATTCTAAATTCTTAATTCCGCATTCCATCTCCCCCATTTGCCTGATGGTTCCGGTTGGGGCCACGCAAAAAGTCCCCCTCCGCTGCGGGGAACGGCAGGGGAATTTGCACCCTTTGCCCGGCCACGGATACGGTATTCACCCTTTCCCCGGTATCGGGCAGGGTGATGCTTTCCACCCGGAAGGGCTTGCTGCCGCCGGGGCAGAGAAGCTCCAGCGTATCGCCCACATAGAAGCGGTTTTTCAAATGCAGGGTGGCCATGCCGTTTTCAAAATGCTCCACCCGGGCCACATATTCCATGGTTTGGCTGAAGCCATTGGCCCCGGCGGCAGGCTGCGGTGCGCCGAAGAAAAAGCCGGTGTTCATCGCCCGGTGGCTGGCCTTGAGAAGCTCCTGTTCCAGTGCCGGCAGGGCCGCCCGGTAGGCTTCTTCGCTTTCTGCCAATAAATCCAGGGCCTTGCGGTACACCATCACGGTGTTGGCCACATAATATTCCGTTTTCATGCGCCCTTCAATTTTAAGGCTGGCAATGCCGGCCTTTATCATGTCCGGCAGATGATGCAGCATGCACAGGTCATAGGCGGAAAGCAGATACGTGCCCCGGGCATCTTCCTCGATGGGAATATATTCCCCGGGCCGCTTCTTTTCCACCAGCGCATATTCCCAGCGGCAGGGCTGGGCGCAGGCGCCCCGGTTGCCGCCCCGGCCGGTCAAGTGATCGCTGAGCATGCAGCGGCCGGAATAGCTCATGCACATGGCCCCGTGCACGAAGGTTTCAATTTCCATGCTGCCGGGCAGCTTCTTTCGCATTTCCCCGATCTGGGCAAGGGAAAGTTCCCGGGCCAAAACCACCCGCTGCGCCCCCATGCCGGCAAAGAAGGCGGCGGTTTCGGTGTTCAGGGTGTTGGCCTGGGTGCTGATGTGCAAGGGCAGTTCCGGCACTTCCCGGCGCAGGGCCAGAAAGGCCCCCAGATCGCTTACGATGGCGGCATCCGCCCCCATATCCCGGGCCTTTTTTGCCGTTTCCAAAAAGCCCTCCATCTCCCCGTCATAGGGCAGGATGTTCAGGGTGAGGTAAAATTTCTTGCCCTGTTTATGGCAAAGGGCCAGGGCCTCTTTCAGGGTTTCTTCCGTGAAATTCCCGGCAAAGGCCCGCAGGCCATAGCTTTGCAGCGCCCCATACACCGCATCGGCGCCAAAGCGCAGGGCGGCTTTCAGCTGGGGCATGCCCCCGGCAGGGGCCAGTAATTCGGGTGTGTGCATATGTATCTCCTTACAGGCCCTGCTCCTTATCCCAGGCCTGCCACAAGGGCGCATAGATGCTGACGGCCTGTTCGTGTTCCTGCAGGGTGCGGCTGAAGTGCAGTTCCCCGGTCTGAGGATCTTTGGAACAGAAATAGAGGTAATTTTCCGCCAGGAATTGTTCATCCGGGTACAGGGCGGCCTCAATGGCCCCCTTGGAGGGAGAGCAGATGGGCCCCGGCGGCAAGCCCTTGTGTTGATAGGAATTGTAGGGGGAATTCAGGTTCAGATCCTCGTTGGTCAGGCTCATGCGCTTCACGCCGGAAGCGTATTTGATGGTCACGTCGCTGCCAAGGCTCATGTTCTGGCGCAGGCGGTTATGAAACACGGCGGAAACCCGGGCAAAATCCCCGGTTTTGGCTTCTTTTTCAATCATGGAGGCCAGGGTGATCACCTGATCCATGGTGATGGAAAGCTCCGCCGCCCGTTCATGATAGCGTTCTTCGTACACCGCTTCCGTCTGGCTCAGCAGCTTTTTTATAATCTCCGCCGCCGTGGCATCGGTGTAAATTTCATAGGTGTCCGGGGCCAGATACCCTTCCAGCATAAACAGCCGCTTAGAAGCGGTTGGGGATTTGAGCACATCGCTCACATAATAATAGGCGCTGAAATCCTGCCCGGTGCGGCAGAGGGAAAGGAATTCCTCCTCGGTTTTGATGACACCCTGTTTCAAAAGATAGGCCGCCATATCCTTCACCGTCCAGCCGGGAATGATGGTGATGTTCCGGGTGAGGGGATTGCCATCCCCGGTGGTTAAAAGCTGCACAATTTCGTGCATGCTCATGTTTTTGCTCACCTGATAATCCCCGGCCTGAATTTTCTGGCCATAGCCCAGAAAATCCGCATAGTATTTGAAGACGGTGCGGTTATGGATGAGGCCTGCGGTTTCCAGGTTGTTGGCTACCCGGGTGGGGCTCTGGCCGCTGGAAACGGTG
>JAZUQI010000019.1:0-4584 GCA_045605625.1 Clostridia bacterium | reverse complement strand
CCGGATGCCTCTGGCATCCGGCTGGCGGCGAAGCGCCGCCGTGCCCGATCCATTTCAGGCGCTTTATCCTTTCAGCGGCAAATAGTTGGTGAAAGAAGTTTGCCTTTTCCGCAGGAAGGGTGCAGGGATGAAATCCCTGCTGGGGGATGTGGGGGCAAAGCCCCCCAACCGTTCCTCCACCCCCTTCGCAAATCCCCTTCCTTTTCATTGCAGGAAATGAAGTTTTATGGTAAAATAGGAAAAAACCAGCGTATACATCCATAAGGAATCCCGGAATGCATGGAAAAGGAGGGCGGAAAGGATGCAGAAAACGGAAGGCTGTGTTTTGTGCCTTGGTTTTTTTGACGGGCTGCATTTAGGCCATCAGGCGCTGCTAAAGGCCGGGCGGCGTGCGGCGGACTGGCTGGGCCTGCCCCTTTGCGCCCACACCTTTGACCGTTCCCCCTTCAAGCAGGCCTTGACCACTCTGGAGGAGCGCACGGCGCTTTTGAAAGCTTTCGGGGCGGATCAGGTGCACGTAACGGTGTTTGATGAAACGGTGCGCTGCATGACGGGGGAAGATTTTTTCCATTCCGTCATGGTGGGTGAGCTGCATGCCGCATACATTATCTGCGGGGCGGATCACCGGTTCGGCCATCAGGGGAAATGGGATGCCGCTGCCCTGAAGGAAATGTGCCGGGCGGCTGGCATTGGCTTTGAAACGCTGGATGCGGTGTGCATGGAAGGGGATAAGGTGTCCTCCTCCGCCATCCGCCGGGCCCTGCAAACGGGGAATGAAGCAAAGGCAGAGCGGCTGCTGGGCCGCAAAGTGCCTGCAAGATGGAAACAGGTGATGGAAACATGACGAGATTTTTACTTCGCAAATTCATCCGGGAATACCGGGAACAGGTGGATGCCGGGAGAGGTGCCGCCTCCGTGGCGGTGATTGGCGATCAGGATATGCGCAAGAAAATCGGCACGCTGGGTTCCGGCGTGGGCATGGCGCTGAATATTCTGCTGAGTTTGATGAAAATGCTGCTGGGCTTTATGATCGGCTCCGTGGCGGTTACGGCGGACGGCGTGAATAACCTGTCCGATGCCGGGGGCAGTCTGATTGCGCTGGTATCGGTGCGCATGGCCCAGAAGCCCCAGGATGAGGATCATCCCTTCGGCCACGGGCGCATTGAATACCTGGGCGCCCTGGTGGTGGGGGTGCTGATTGCCTTTTTCGGGGTGGAATTGATCAAATCCGGCGTGGAAAGCATTCTGGCCGGGAAAGTATCTTCCTTTTCCATTCTCACTTTTGTGCTTTTGATGATCGGCGTGATCGTCAAGGGCTGGATGAGCATTTTTTACCGCAAGCTTGGCAAAATGACGGATAACCCCACCTTGCTTGCCGCTTCCAAGGATTCCATGGGCGATGCCATTTCCACCACGGTGATTACCCTGGCCAGCCTCATTTCCCATGTGACGAAAGTGCCCCTGGATGGGTATGCCGGCGTGCTGGTGGCGCTGCTGGTATTGAAAGCGGCGTGGGATGTGCTTTCCGATACGGTGAACCGGCTGCTGGGGGGCAAGCCCGATGTGGAGCTGGGCAAAAATATAGTGAATATGCTGCTGCAATACCCCGGCATTCTGGGGGTGCATGACCTGGTGATTCACGATTACGGCCCCGGGCGCAGCATGGCCTCCATTCATGCGGAAGTGCCGGCGGACTGCGATTTGATTGAAACCCATGAAGTGATCGATACCGCCGAAAGGGAAATGGCGGAAAAATTGCACCTGCCCATCTGCATCCACATGGACCCGGTGATTTCCGGCGATGAGAAAACAGAGCAGGCCAAGAAGGAGATGGCGGCCTATCTTTCCTCCCTCACGCCGCCGCTGCATTTGCATGATTTCCGCCGGGTGCCGGGGGATAAGCACATCAATTTGATTTTTGACGTGGTATTGCCCCCGGAAATGCGAAGGACGGAAGACGTGCTTTCCGGCATTCAGGCCCATGCCTGCACCATGGATGCCAGATACCGCTGCGTGGTGCATTTTGACCGGGATTATTTCGGTGCATCTGCCGATTGACGAATGAAGAAAAAAATAGTAAAATAAAAACAACACAGAACTGAAACGACAGGAGGAAACATCCATGTATCGTGCCGTTATTACTACTGCCAAAGAAAAAATGGAAAAAACCAAGGACTTTTATCAGAAGGATATGCTGGCCCTGCGTGCCGGCCGCGCCAATCCCCAGATTCTGGATAAGGTGATGGTGGATTATTATGGCAGCGCCACGCCCCTGAAGCAAATGGGCAATATCAACAGCCCCGAACCCCGGCTGCTGACCATCTCCCTGTGGGATCCCAAGGCCATTCCGCTGGTGGAAAAGGCCATCCAGAAGAGCGACCTGGGCATGAACCCCTCCAACGACGGCAAGGTGATTCGCCTGGTGGTGCCGGAACTGAACGAAGAACGCCGTAAGGAACTGACCAAAGTGGTTCGCAAGGCGGCGGAAGAAGCTAAAGTGGCCATGCGCAATGCCCGCCGGGATGCCATGGAACAGTTCAAGAAGCTGAAGAAGGATTCCCAGATCACCGAAGACGATCAGCGCAAGGCAGAAGACGAACTGCAGAAGATCACCGACGCCCAGATCAAGGACGTGGATAAGATCGCCGCTGAAAAGGAAAAGGAGATCATGTCTGTCTGATGACGGAAAAGATACTTGGCAAGCCCTTTGATGCTTCCCTCCAGCGTATGGCACAGCAGCAGGGCATCACCGTGACGGAAACGGCGGCCCCTGCAAAAGGCGATATTGCCCCCAAAACAGGGGGCGTGCCCCATGTGGTGGCTGTGCGCCGGGGGGAATTCGTGGTGGCCCGCTTCCCGGTGGGCTTGCCCCGGAAGGAGGGAGAGCCGTGAGCGAATTTGCAAAACTGCCCCGGCATGTGGCCATCATTATGGATGGCAATGGCCGCTGGGCCAAGAAACATAAGATGAAAGTGGCGCTGGGCCACCGCAAAGGCGTGGAGGCCCTGCGCAGCATTATCAGGGAAAGCAGCGATCTGGGGATCGGGGCTTTGTCCCTGTACGCTTTTTCCACGGAAAACTGGAAGCGGGATCCCCAGGAAGTGGAAGCGCTGATGGCCCTGATGCTGGAATTCTTCTTTTCTGAAATTGATGAACTGGATGAAAAGAACGTGTGTATCCGCATTCTGGGGGATAAGGATGGCCTGCCTCAAAAACAGCGGGAAGCCCTCATCAATGCAGAAGAGAGAACCAAAGAAAACACCGGCCTGAAACTGAACATTGCCATCAATTACGGCGGCCGGGCGGAGATTGTGCGGGCGGTGCAGCTGCTTTCGGAAAAGGTGGCCCGGGGCGAACTGAAAACGGAAGAAATTGATGAACAGATGCTGGCGCAAGCCTTATATACCAAAGATTTGCCGGATGTGGACCTGATGATCCGCACCAGCGGCGAAATGCGGCTGAGTAATTTCCTTTTGTATCAATGCGCTTATGCGGAGTTTATGTTCCCCACGGTTTTGTGGCCGGATTTTGATCTGGATTGTTATCACGAAGCCCTGCATGCCTTCGGCAACCGGGAACGCCGTTTTGGAGGAAGATGATTTTATGACCCGTGTGATTACCGGCCTGTGCCTGGCGGCCCTGCTGGCCTTTGCCCTCACCTTCGGGGGATGGGTGTTCAGCAGCATTTTTATGGCCACCATCTGCTGTGCCATGTATGAAGTATTCCGCTGCATCAAAAGGGCCGGGCACCGACCGGTGCAGTGGCCCGGCTGGCTGTGCGTTGCGGCATCGCTGGTGTTGTTTAATTTGGATATTGAGGGCATTGGCGGCAGCGTGATGTACCTGATGCCCCTGATTGGCACGGCATGCATGCTGTCTGCCACGGTGGTTTTGTTCCGCAAGGAACCCAAACTGGAAGATATTCTTTTGTCCGTTCTGCCCCTGATTTGCGTGCTGCTGCCGGCCATGTGCATGCTGGGGCTGCAGAATGTGGACAGCCGCCTGCACCAGATCATCCTGATTTTGCTGGCCTTCGGCGTGCCGCTGGCCGGGGATACGGCGGCCTATTTCATCGGCAGCAAATTCGGCAAGCATAAACTGTGCCCGGCCGTCAGCCCGAAAAAAAGCGTGGAAGGCGCCGCAGCCGGCCTTGCTGGCAGCATCCTGTTTTCCATGCTGCTGTGCGGCATTGGCAACCTGTTCGGCGCCATGCCCCCCCTGTGGCATTTTGTGCTGCTGGGGCTGGTGTGCGGCCTGGCCGGGCAGGTGGGCGATTTGTTTGCATCGCTGATTAAGCGCCATTGCGGCGTGAAAGACTTTGGCACCATCTTCCCCGGGCACGGCGGCATGATGGACCGACTGGACAGCGTATACTGGGCAACGGTGGTTGTGTATTCGTATTTGAATTTGTTTATGATGACTGGCTGATACGGTTAGGGAGGAATCGTGCGGAATTGCGCCGGGCGGTTCCTTTTTGCCGTTTTGAGAAGAAAGGAAAAATACCATGCGTGGAATTGCAATTTTAGGCAGCACCGGCTCCATTGGCCGCCAGGCGGTGGACGTGATAGAGCGTCACCCGGATTT
>JAZUQI010000018.1:0-6891 GCA_045605625.1 Clostridia bacterium | reverse complement strand
TCCTTGGCTCACAGAACGACATGGCTACGATCCGACTTGGTCGCCGGTCTGGAAGAGATCTCCGATGGCGAACTGTACATCGGCGACAAGCTTGTCAATGACGTCGCTCCCAAGGATCGCGACATCGCCATGGTATTCCAGAACTACGCTCTGTACCCCCACATGACCGTGTATGACAACATGGCCTTCGGTCTGAAGCTGCGCAAGACCCCCAAGGATGAGATCAAGCGCCGCGTGG
Source organism: Clostridia bacterium (assembly GCA_045605625.1). Lineage (GTDB taxonomy): Bacteria > Bacillota > Clostridia > Christensenellales > Aristaeellaceae > RUG563. The sequence goes on along the minus strand of JAZUQI010000018.1, from coordinate 6,653 downwards.
AAGAAGCTGCCCGCATCCTGGGCATCGAGTTCCTGCTCAACCGTAAGCCCAAGGCTCTGTCCGGTGGTCAGCGTCAGCGCGTTGCCCTGGGCCGTGCTATCGTTCGTGAGCCCAAGGTCTTCCTGATGGACGAACCTCTGTCCAACCTGGACGCCAAGCTGCGCGTGCAGATGCGTACCGAGATCACCAAGCTGCATCATCGCCTGCAGACCACCTTCATCTACGTTACCCACGACCAGACCGAGGCCATGACCATGGGCTCCCGTATCTGCGTCATGAAGGATGGTTTCATCCAGCAGGTGGATACTCCCCAGAACAACTACGACTATCCCCACAACAAGTTCGTTGCCGGCTTCATCGGCTCCCCCCAGATGAACTTCTTCGATGTGAAGCTGGAAAAGAAGGCTGATGGCGTGTATGCCGTGTTCGGCAACAACGATATCAAGGTTCCCCAGGAAAAGCTGGATAAGCTGGTGGACGAAAGCTACATCGGCAAGGAAGTCACCATGGGCATCCGTCCCGAAGATATCGATGACGCTCCCGCTTTCGTGGAAGCCCATGCCGACTCCACCATGAAGGTGCACGTGGAAGTGACCGAACTGATGGGTTCCGAAACCTATCTGTACTTCACCACCACCGGCAAGGACGAAAGCATCATCGCCCGTGTTGATCCCCGCACCGCCACCCGTCCCGGCGACGACATCAAGGTTGCCCTGGACACCAGCCGCCTGCACTTCTTCGATAAGGACACCGAAGAAACCATCCTGCAGCGCTAATCTTAAAACCACACAGGGGTTGCAAATGCAGCCCCTGTTTTTTTTGCGTTCATTTTTGTATCTATTTGGTTTTATCTCCCTTCTCTATTCCAATTTAGCCTGAGTTGCAGTATAATCTATTTGTATACATGTGCTTATAGGAAGGGAGGGAATGAAATGGTTCAGCGTATGATCAGTTTTTTGCTGGCTTTCTTTCTCTCTGCTTTCCCGGAATATGCGGAGAGGAACCCGGTGGCCCTACGTGCCTTGCTTGTGGGCAGCGATACCTTCCTCACCCAGGAAAACACCTACCCCATTGCCGAAACCAATCTTTCACGCCTGTCCGCTGCCCTTTCCACGGATAGCCGGGCTTACCGGAAAATTTCCACCTATTACGATGAAATCGGCTATGAAACCGCCTTGCAATCCGCTGTAGAAAATGCCTATGCCGGGGCGGATGAAAACGATATATCCCTCTTTTTCATTTCCACCCACGGCACTTACGCCGATGGAAAGGCCGGGCTGTACCTGTGCGACGGCGAAGAGGAAACCATCCTCTCCCCCCAGGCCCTTGCAGATATGCTGCAGCCCGTTCCGGGGAAAAAAATCCTCATTCTGGACGCCTGCAATTCCGGCGCTTTCATCGGCAAGGGCATGGATACCCTCACCACCAGCCACCCCTTCACCGGCCCGGATTTTTATGTAATCACCAGCGCCGGGGGCTGCGAAGCCAGCTGGCAATGGCAAAGCGATAAAAGCCACACGCCGTCCGGCGGCAGCTATTTTGCGGATGTGCTGATTAAGGGCCTCACCGGCCGCCACGCTGCGGATCAGAACCAGGACGGCATCGTAACCATCAACGAGATTTTCGCCTTCATCACCACCAATTATGCCGCATCCACCCCCCAGCGCTATCCCATGGATGCAAAAGATATGCCCCTGTACCACTACCTTGCCCTGAACGATCAGCCTGCCGCCGCCATCAGCGATATCACCTTTGAAGATACCCTGCTTACCGGCGGCATGAGTGATTTAACCTTCTCCTTCACCGTGCACCAGCCGGTATCCCTTTATTATCAATTGGTGTATTACCAAAACGGCGCATGGGATTTTGAAAACGCTCCCCTCTTTCAGGATCTGGAAGGGGAAGATGCCCTGCTTTCCCCCGGCCGCAAGCAGCGCAGCCTGCATCTGGGGGCCCTTGCCGGAACGGATTCCGGCTATGCCATGATCCAGTTTTTCACCATGGAAAACGAAACCCCGGTGTTTCAGGGGGCCAGGCTTCTGTGCGTGCAGCCGGAAAGGGGCCAGGTGCAGCTGGCCATTGAAACGGCCCCGGCCTTCCGCCCTGAGAAAGGCGAAGAAATGCCCCTGCTGGTTTTTCATGACGTGCCCTGCGCCCTGTCCGTTTCCATTCGCAATGCCGACGGCAAAACGGTGAAGCGCCTGTCCTACGAATCCCCCACCCGGCCCCAACAACTGCCAAAGACGGCCTCCACCTTCTATTGGGATGGCACCGATAACCAGGGCCGCCCCCTGCCCCCCGGCACCTACACGGCCTATGTGCAGGTGTATATGGGGGATATGCGGTTCACCGCCGAAAGCGTTCCCTTCACCCTGAATGCAGAACCTGTGAAAGAAGGATCCTTATGACCCAGCAACAGCAAAAATTCACATTGATGACCGAAACCCCCATTCGCCGGCTGATTATGAAGCTGGCCCTGCCGGCCATGGTTTCCATGATGATTTCCTCCATCTATAACATGGCGGACACCTATTTCGTGGGCCAGCTCAGCGCCGGTTCCGCCGCCGCCACCAGCGCCACCGCTGCCATCGGCGTGGCTTTTCCGCTGATGAGCATCATTCAGGCGGTGGGGTTCATGTTCGGCCACGGTTCCGGTAATTTCATTTCAAGGGCGCTGGGCCGCCAGGAAACGGAGGATGCGGAACGCATGGCCGCCACCGGCTTCTTTTCTGCGCTGATTGCCGGGTGTCTTTTATCCGTTCTGGGCCTTTTGTTCCTGGAGCCTCTGTGCCGCCTGCTTGGCAGCACGGATACCATCCTGCCCTACGCCAAATCCTATATCGGCATCATCCTCATCGGCACGCCCTGGATGTGCGCTTCCCTTGTGCTGAATAACCAGCTGCGCTTTCAGGGCAATGCTTTCTTTTCCATGATCGGCATTTCCATTGGCGGCATTGTGAATATTGCGCTGGATCCTCTGTTCATTTTCGCCCTGGATATGGGCATTGCAGGGGCTGCGCTGGCTACTATCGTCAGCCAGTTTTTGTCCTTCTGCCTGTTGTTCATCGGCACCCGGAAATCGGATAACCTGAACATTCACCTGCGGAATTTCACCCCCAAACTGCGGTTTTTCAAGGAAATGTTCAAGGGCGGTGCGCCCTCCCTTTTCCGGCAGGGCATCGGCAGCATTTCCTCCACTTGCCTCAATAACGTGGCGGCTTCCGTTGTGTATGCCGCTTTGGCAGACCCCGCCATTGCCGCCCTCAGCATTGTTTCCCGGATCATGATGTTCGCCAATTCCCTGGTGATCGGCTTTGGCCAGGGGTTCCAGCCGGTGTGCGGCTTCAATTACGGGGCCCGGAAATACAGCCGGGTGAAGGAAGCCTTTTCTTTCTGCGTGAAAATGGGCACCTGTGTGCTGGTGACGGCGGCGGTGCTGGGCCTTGTGTTTGCCCCCGGCATCATCACCCTGTTCCGGGGGGATGATACGGCGGTTATCGAAATCGGCGGCCTGGCCCTGCGGCTGCAATGCATCACCATGCCCCTGTTTGCCTACGTGGTGCTTTCCAATATGATGCTGCAAACCATTGCGAAAACCACCCGGGCCTCCCTGCTGGCCGTGGCCCGGCAAGGGCTTTTCTTCCTGCCCATTCTGGTGGTGCTGGCCTACAGTATCGGGCTGTTTGGCATCCAATTGACCCAGCCCATTGCCGATGTGTTTTCCTTCCTGCTGGCGCTGCTTTTGCAAGGGAAAACCTGGAAAGAAATCCGGGCCATGGAAACCTCCGCCTGACATAAAAAACAACGCCTGCCGGTGCATTTCACACCCACAGGCGTTTTCTTTTTTTGTTCCTTAATAGCCGTTTTCTTTGTTGATGGCGTCAATTTCCGTTTTGCGCAAGATCTGGGCGCAGCGTGTGCAGGGCTTCAGCTTTTTAAATTCGGTATCCAGCTGGCTGTACGTAAACGCCGTCAGGGGCAGGTAGCGATCCTTCACCGAAGAGCAGTACTGGGCTTCGTGGTAGTACTTTCCGCCATTGGGATTGTAATATAATTCCAGGTCATCATCGGGGTAGGTCAGGAACCGGCCGGTATCATCCCAGATCAGCACTTTGGTGCCCACCTTGATGTTGTCCCACAGCCATTTGATGTTCTGGCCCTGTTCGTTCTTTTCTTTCTGCACCCGGATGCAGCCATGGCTGGCCTTCTTGCCCAGCTGGGGCACGGTGGAAGAATAATCCCGCCGGTCAGCAGGCGTTTCGTGATTGCCGATGTAAGGCACTTCATGAATGGCGCAGCCGCCGTTGATGCGCATGCCGTAGGCGCACCACAAATTGCCGGCCGGGAAGCCGCCCATGCGGCTGATCATCACAAATTCCCCGGAGGGGGTTTCGTTCCAGGATTGCGTTTCGTTGTTCAGCCCGGTGGAAACCAGCAATTCCCCAATGCATTTCCCATCGGAGAAAATATACATTTTCTGTTCCAGCTTATCAATCAGAAGGCCGTAATCCGTTTTGGGGGTGTAGGTTTTCAAAAGCCTCGTTTCAACATACCCCTGAATCAAATCATCCGTCACGCCAAAGCCACGGCGGCTTTTGCAATCGGGGCCGTAGGAGGAATTATAGGCTTCCACCAGCGTCCAGCCGTTATCCAGCGTTTCCAGCACGTGCACACCCTGGGAAGCATAGGTGATTTCCCCCACCACATTATCCGCCTTCTGGCTCTTATCCGGGGTTTTGCGCAGGCGGTATACTTCCTTCTGCTCCCCTTCAATCACCGTCATGGGCTGGGTCATCACATTCCAGATGGCCTGTTCATCCATCACGCCCACTTGCAAATTCCAGTAGTTCAGCGGCTCATTTTCCAGCTGCACGGCGCCGGGCAAAATCACCCGGGGCGTGGGGGCCGGAGTGGCCGTGGGCACAGGCGTGGCGGTGGGGACAGGCTCCACGGCAAGGCTGATTTGCTGGGAAGTGCCGGTATAGCCCTGGCCGTCCGTCAGCTTCAGCTGCACCGCATAATCCCCATAGCCAATGGGCGTGCCGTTCACCATGCCGTTCCAGTAATGCACGCTTTCCCCTTGAGCCACATCAGCTTCATAAAACAGGTTCCACGTGCCGTCGGGGTACTGGATGAACAGCTGCAGCGTGCCGGGCATATTGCTTTCCACCGTCACGCTCCACACATCCCCGGGGTTCACAAGGCCGGGGGCGGAAATGGATAAAAGCTTGGGGGCTTCGCTGCCAATCGTCAAAGGCACGGAAAACCGGGCCTTTTCCCCTTCCAGCGTCAAAAGATAATTGCCGGGGGCAATGGGGGTTTCTTCTTTCGTCATGCCATCCCAGATCATGTGGTTTTCCCCTGCCGGGGCCGGGAAATTTTCCCGGATGGAAACAACAAGGTTTCCGTTTGCATCGGCGAGGGAAAGCGTCACTTTATCTTCCGCTGCCAGCGAAAAACTGATGCGCTCGCTTTTCCCCGGGCGCATTTCTTCCGGCACATTCACAAAGGCGTTTTCTTCCGCCCCGGCGCATGCCATCATCCATAAACACAATAAGAGAAAAACAATAATACGTTTGTGCATTTTACACTCCTTTGGTTTTCTGCTTCAAGGCACATATACATTTTTTATTATATCATTTCCGTCCCTATGGAACAAGAGCGTTTTCCAAAGGAATTGTAAATTTTCATCAAAAAAGCACGGCTTTTCCGCCGTGCTTTTATCATCACTTATCCCCTTCCCGGTAAATATCAAATTCTTTTCCATCCCGGATCATAACGGGAATGATGCCAAGGGGCGCAGGAACGGTAATCACCTGGCCGCCCGGATAGGTTTTCTTGGTGTAGGCATCCTGCCAGGTGGCCCCTTTGGGCAGGTAGATGCTGCGCTCCGTAGCCCCTTTTTCAAATACCGGGGCTACCAGCAGATCCGGCCCGAACATATACACATCTTCCGTTTTCCATGCGGTTTCATCCGCCGGGAAATCGTAGAACAGGGGCCGCATCACCGGGGCGCCTTCTTCGCTGGCCGATTGCATCAGCTTGCGGATATAGGGCCGCAGCCGCTCCCGGATGAACAGGTATTTTTTCAGGATGTGATAGTTTTCTTCCCCGAAGCTCCACACTTCGTTATCCTGGCCGCTGGTCAGCTGGCGCACGTTATTGATGAATTCCTGTTCCCGTTCATGCCAGGGGCTGCGTTCCCCATGCATGCGGAACACCGGGCTGAAGCAGCCCCAGGCAAACCAGCGTACCAACAGCTCCTTGAAATCCGGATCAGAAATATCCCCGCCGATGAAACCGCCGATGTCGCAGGTCCACCAGGGAATGCCGGCCATGCTCATGCTCAAGCCCGCCTGCAGCTGCTCACGCATGGAACGGAAGGAAGAATAAATATCGCCACTCCAGGTCAGCACGCCGTATTTCTGGCTGCCCGCCCAGGCGCAGCGCACCAGGCTCATGATCTCCGTTTCCCCTTCTGCCCTCAGGCCATCATAAAATCCCTTGGCATATCCCACGGGATACGTGTTGGTACACTGCAGGGCCGGCCCGGCATAATACCGGTAATTATCAAAATCATACAGCCCGTATTCCGGTTCCGCTTCATCCAGCCAGAAGCAGCGGATGCCAAGATCATAATAATTCTTCTTGCA
>JAZUQI010000017.1:0-5254 GCA_045605625.1 Clostridia bacterium | reverse complement strand
CCCCTACCTCTACACCGCCAGGGTGGAACTGGTGGAAGCGGGCCAGGTGGTGGATGCGGTATCCACCCGGTTCGGCTGCCGCACCTTCAAAATTGACCCCGATAATGGCTTTATCCTAAACGGCGAAGAATACCCCCTCCGGGGCGTTTCCCGGCACCAGGACCGCTGGGGCGTGGGCAATGCGCTGCTGCCGGAACACCATAAGGAAGATATTGATCTGATCTGCGAAGTGGGGGCCACCACCATCCGTCTGGCCCATTACCAGCACGCCCAGTATTTCTATGACCTGTGCGACGAAAAGGGTCTGGTGATCTGGGCGGAAATTCCCTATATTTCCAAGCACATGCCATCCGGCCGGGAAAACACCATTTCCCAGATGAAGGAACTGATTATCCAGAACTATAACCATCCCTCCATCGTGGTGTGGGGCCTGAGCAACGAAATTGGCATTGGCGGCGGTGCGGATGATATGATGGATAACCACCGGGTGCTGAATGATATGTGCCATGAAATGGATAAAACCCGGCTTACCACCATTGCCGCCGTTTCCATGTGCAAAATGGATGACCCCTACCTGCAAATTCCCGATGTGGTGAGCTATAACCACTACTTTGGCTGGTATGGCGGCGAAACCTCCATGAACGGCCCCTGGTTTGATAAATTCCACGAAACCCACCCCACCATTCCCATCGGCTGCAGCGAATACGGCTGCGAAGCCCTGAACTGGCACACCTCCAACCCTGTGCAGGGGGACTATACCGAAGAATACCAGGCCTATTACCATGAAGAACTGATTAAGCAGCTGTTCACCAGGAAATATATGTGGGCCACCCATGTGTGGAATATGTTTGACTTCGGCGCCGATGCCCGGAACGAAGGCGGCGAAAACGGCCAGAACCATAAGGGCCTTGTCACCTTTGACCGGAAGTATAAGAAGGATGCCTTCTATGCCTACAAGGCCTGGCTCAGCGATGATCCCTTTGTGCATATCACTTCCAAGCGGTATATAGACCGGGTGGAAGATGTGACGAAGGTAACCGTCTATTCCAACCAGCCCGAAGTGGAACTGTTTGCCAATGGGGTATCCCTGGGCAAAAAGACGGCGGAGGATCATTTCTTCCGTTTCGAAGTGGAAAACAAGGGCGAAACCAAGCTCACGGCTGTGGCCGGGGCCTGCCGGGATGAAAGCCTGATCCGCAAGGTGGATACCTTCAACGAAAGCTATCGCCTGGTGGAAAAGGGCGCCATCCTGAACTGGTTTGATATCGATATGCCGGAAGGCAAGCTTTCCCTGAACGATAAGATGAGCGACGTTTTGAAAACCGTGCGGGGCAAGTTGATCTTCATGAAGCTGGCCGGAAAGCTGATGGGCGGCAAGAAGGACGGCAAGATGGAAGCCGCCGGCTTTGAAGTGGGCCCGGAAATGATGAGCATGATGGGCGGCTTCACGGTGCTGCGCCTGTTCACGCTGATGGGCGGCATGATGGATATGAAGTTCACCAAGGAAGAACTGCTGGATTTGAACCGCCAGCTGAACAAAATTTCCAAGCCCAAGGAAAAGAAATAAACCTTCACCCTGCTGCCCGTTCCCTGTGGAATGGGCAGCCTTTTTGTTTCAGGAGGGCTATGCAGCAAAACGAATTTGTGCTAAAATAAAAGAAAAAAAATCAAAAGGGGAATTGGCCATGAAGCAGCAAGTTTTCAATCCCTATCTGCCCAGCTGGGAATACATTCCCGATGGGGAACCCCGGGTGTTTGACGGGCGGCTGTATGTGTATGGCAGCCATGATAAGTTTAACGGCGATGTGTATTGCCAGAATGATTATGTGTGCTGGTCCGCCCCGGAGGATGACCTTTCCGATTGGCGGTATGAAGGGGTTATTTTCAAAAAGACCCAGGACCCCCGGAACCCGGATGGGGCCCATGCCCTGTGGGCGCCGGATGTGTGCCGGGGTAACGACGGCAAGTATTACCTGTATTACTGCCTGGATTTTTTGAAGGAAATCGGGGTGGCCGTGGCGGATACGCCGGTGGGGCCCTTTGCATTTCTGGATTTTGTGCGCTATAAAAACGGGGATATTCTGGGGGCCCGGCCGGATGAAATCCGTCAGTTTGACCCCGGCATTTTCATCGATGATGATAAGCGCATCTATCTCTTTTCCGGCAACAGCCCCCGGTATAAGCAAACCCCGGTGGATAAGGACAGCCTGAAAATGGAACTGGAACAGGATATGATTACCGTGAAGGACGGCCCCTATCATAACCTGCCCATCATCAACGATGCCGATGGCACGGAATACGAGGCCCATCCCTTCTTCGAGGCCAGCTCCATCCGCAAAATCAACGGCAAGTATTATTTCATCTATTCCTCCACCTGGATGCACGAACTGTGCTGGGCCGTGGCGGACAGCCCCCTGGGGGATTATCATTTTGGCGGCGTATTGGTATCCAATGCGGATATCGGCGCCAATGGCAACACCCAGGCCCTCAATTACCGGGGCAACACCCACGGTTCCGTGGCGCTGGTGAACGGGAAATGGTATGTGTTCTATCATCGGCAAACCAACCGGCACTTCTTCTCCCGGCAGGCCTGCGCCGAGGAAGTGTATTTTGACGGGGAGCGGTTCCATCAGGCGGAAATCACCTCCTGCGGCCTCAACGGCGGCCCCTTGAAGGATGAGGGGGAATACGAAGCCCGCATCGCCTGCCACCTGTATTCCAAGAACGGCACCTGCGAAAGCCTGCCGGACCAGCAGGACGAACACCACCCTGCCTTCACCCAGGAAGGGGAGGACCGGATGGATACCCCCAACCAGTACATCAATAACATGGTGGATGGGGCCACCGCAGGCTATCGCTATTTTGATTTCCAAACCGCAAAAAGGCTGACGGTTACCATCCGGGGCAATGCCAAAGGCTGCTTCGTGGTGCGGGATGGCCGGGGCGGCCCGGTGGTATCCTGCATCCCCGTTTCTCCCAGCCAGGATTGGACGGCCTTCTCCGCCCCCCTGAACATCGGCGAGGGCAAAAAAGCCCTGTACTTCACCTATGAAGGGGAAGGCGCAGCGGACTTTATTCGCTTCCGGTTTGACTGAGGGATGTAGTTTTCAAAAATAACGAATAGTACCTTTTTGTGCTGTGTTCTTCAGGGGCACGGCACTTTTTTTCCTTTCCCGGAAGGGGGGATTCGGAATGTGGAATTCGGAATGCGGAATTTATTTTCTCCGTAGGGGAGGGCTTGCCCCTCCCGTTTCCTTTCGGGGAAATTTGCAATTCAGAATGAAGAATTAAGAATTCAGAATTTATCGTGTTTGTAATTTCCCATAACCAAAATTTGATGAATCCAGCCCCTCCACTGGCACGCCCCCAAAAGCCTTCCCCTGGAGGGGAAGGTGGCAGGCGTAGCCTGACGGATGAGGTGGAAAAGGCCCCCTTGTGTAAAGGGGGCTGGCTGCGAAGCAGCCTGGGGGATTGTTATTTGAATTCGGAATTAAGAATTCAGAATTCGGAATTTAAAGTGTTTTGAGCAATCCCTCCGCCCCTTCGGGGCACCTCCCTTTCACAAGGGAGGCTTTTTGTGCGAAAATCCCATGTGATGAAAGAAAAAGCACGATTTTCAAAAGTACAATTTGTGCTGTGCACCATGTGAACAGCCCGTCTTTCACCATCCCCCAAAAGCCTTCCCCTGGAGGGGAAGGTGGCCGCCATAGGCGGGCGGATGAGGTGGAAAAAGGCCCCTTGTGGCGGGAGGGTTGTTAAGAAACAATTTATCCTGCTACGAACAAACGAGCATCCTGTGCCGGATGCTCGTTTGCTTATGGGCTTGTGTAAACGCAATGCGCCGGAACGGTGCGAATAATTGCGTCCTCCCTATAGGATGGAATTCATCTTTTTGCTCAATGCCAACAAAATTGGAAAATACAAATCACAAGTAATGCTTTCTCTTTTTCTCCAAGATGGTTCGATTGCAGCATATTTCTTGAAAAGGCGAAGTTGTTCATCGCTAACCGTTTCTACGAAATTCCCACTTGCTATCATACTTTCCAATGATTCAACAAAATACGGATTATCATCATGAAATACCGCTTTGCTGTATGAAGCAGTTGACAAACTTCTCATAAACCAAGCAAAATCAATGGGGTGTGAATCAAAATCTTTCATGCTTATTTTATGATGGATGCTATTCCAGTTGTAGTTGAATGGCCCAACAAAATGTCCGCAATTCACATATAGAATGCCATCGTTATAATTCTTCATCATTTCTTTACAATGCCAGTATGATTTTTCCACCATTGCAAGGTTATCCGCAGTTCTCCAAGAAAATGTTTTCTCCAAAATACTGATATGGTTTGCGGCAGGAAACGTTGCACCTTTCAAATAATATCTGCAAGGTATACCTTTCATCGTAGCCTTCTTCGAAAAATCATCCACGCAAGTATAGTTCATGGCTCCTCGAAAAGCCGTCAATGCATTGGCAATCTGTTCCTGTATTTGTGGAATTGCTTCGTCCGCACCCAGTTCAACAAGAATATCCGCAAGAATAGCCCGAAAGCCTCCTCGACCGTGTTCGTCCATTGCATTACCGGCCTTGTAAAAATGGTCTCGTTCATAATCCTTCCAGTCAATAAGACACTTCTTGGCTCTTTGCATATTGGGATTAGTTATCTCTACACCATGTCTTTTTAGCAAATTAACAGTTGAATCAAACCCATCAAAATAAGCGCCGTGAATGACACTTCCTATAAATCCATCATCTCTCTGGATGGAAAACGCTTTTTTGATATGCGAAAGATTCGTGATTTCAGCCTGCAAAGTTTGCATTTCATCACTATCGACAGGGATATTGAGGATTTCCTTTTTAACTCTATATCGAATGGAGGCACCTGCGTTTTCAAGAAGGAACTCTATTAATCTTTGATAGCGGTTCTTCATGCGTTTTCTCCTAAAAGTTTTCTACGGATAAACATAAAAACTGTATCTTCCCGGCTAATTATCAAATTCAAGTTTATCACTTTCATTCGATCATACATGATGTATCCGGCCTGTCATTTCTCAGGGCTGTTCAACAGCAGCGGGGCAAAGCCCCGCGCGCCTTCCGTGGCCCTTTCCGTTTGGAAGGAAGAAAGGTCATCCGCATCCCGGACGGAATTCATGCCCCGGTACATCAGGCGAGAGTGCGCACACAGCCGTTCCATGCCCAGCACGAAGGGCTGGGTGGCGTAGGCGGCCTCGTAGCCGTGGGTGAGCAGGAGGG
>JAZUQI010000016.1:0-1597 GCA_045605625.1 Clostridia bacterium | reverse complement strand
AAATTGAAGAAACTGATGCGCCAGGGTGTGGATTACTTCAAGACGGACTTTGGCGAAAGAATTCCCACCGATGTAAAGTATTTCGACGGCAGCGACCCCGTGCGGATGCATAACTACTACACTTATCTTTACAATAAAGTGGTGTACGAAGCCATTGCGGAAGAACGTGGCGAAAAAGAGGCCTGCCTGTTTGCCCGTAGCGCCACCGTTGGCGGCCAGAAGTTCCCCGTACATTGGGGCGGCGACTGCAACAGCACGTACCCCTCCATGGCAGAATCCATCCGTGGCGGTCTCAGCCTTTGCCTGTCCGGTTTCGGCTTCTGGAGCCACGATATGGGCGGTTTTGAAGGCACGGCACCGGATCATGTGTATAAGCGCTGGCTGGCCTTTGGCCTGCTTTCCACCCATTCCCGTCTCCATGGCAGCGATTCTTACCGTGTGCCGTGGCTGTTTGGGGATGAAGCGGTGGATGTGTGCCGTGCGTTCACGAAGCTGAAGCTTTCCCTCATGCCCTATCTGTACAGCCTGGCTGTGGAAGCCAATCAGGAAGGCGTTCCGGCCATGCGTGCCATGGTGTTGGAATTCCCCGGGGATCTGGGCGCAGAAGATTGCGACAGGCAGTATATGCTGGGCGATGCGCTGCTGGTGGCCCCGGTGCTGCGGCAGGATAATGTGGGCGAATATTACCTGCCCCGTGGCAGCTGGACGGAATATTTCTCCGGCAAGGTAACGGATGAATACGGCTGGCATACCGGAGAATATGATTTCTTCTCCCTGCCTTTGTATGTGCGTGAAAACACGCTTCTGCCTGTTGGCCAATGCAATTGCTGTGCCGATTACGCCTATGAAGAAAACGTACTGATGCAGGTGTATGCCCTGAAAGATCAGGCGGAACGCACTGTGTATAACAGAAACGGCGAAAAGGCATTTGCAGTAAAGGCCGTAAAGGAAAAGGAAAGCCTCCGCTTTGCCGTGGAAGGCAAGGCAGAAGGCCTGAAATTGCAGCTGATGGGCATTGAAAACGTGAAGAGCGTGGAAGGTGCCGAAACCGTGCAAAATGAAAAAGGCATTGTGCTGGTTGTAAAAAGTGATAAGATTGTAATCACCTTATAATACAAAAACTGACCGGAAAGGCGTAATTGCCCTTCCGGTCTTTTTTTGTATCAAAAACATTTTTTACAGCGTTCTTTTTTGCACCGTTCCACTTCGCCGCATTGGTAGCACAGTTCATTATCGCACATACCAGTATCGAAAAATTGCATAAGGTTCTGTGTGGTGATTTCTGCAATGTTTTCCAGGGCTTCCTGGGTCAAAAATGCCTGGTGAGAGGTGACGATTACGTTGGGCATGGAAATCAGCCGGGCCAGGGTATCATCATCCAGAATATGACCGGAATAATCGTTGAAGAACACGTCAGATTCTTCTTCATACACATCCAGGCAGGCGGCGCCGACTTTTCTTGCTTTGATGCCGCTAAGCAGCGCTTCCGCATCAATCAGCGCACCACGGGAGGTGTTGATGATGACAACGCCCTTTTTCATTTTTGCAATGCTTTCTTCGTTAATCAGGTGATGGGTTTCCTTGGTCAACGGGCAAT
>JAZUQI010000015.1:0-6405 GCA_045605625.1 Clostridia bacterium | reverse complement strand
GGGAAAGCATAGCCCACGGTTTCGCAGCGTTCATCCAAGGGCTGGCTCACTTCGCCCATGGTGCAGCCGGGGGAGGCTTCCGTCTGGCCGTAAACGGAAAGGATATAGCGCATGTTCATTTCATCCGGCTGGGCGGCCCGGCGCATCAATTCCGGCGGGCATCCGGCCCCGGCCATGATGCCGGTGCGCATGTGGGAAAAATCCGTCTTGCGATAATCCGGGTGGTTAACCATGGCGATGAACATGGTGGGCACGCCGTTGAAGCAGGTGATGCGTTCCTGATTGATGCAGGCCAGGCTGTTCTTGGCAGAGAAATAGGGCATGGGGCAAATGGTGGCCCCATGGGTCATGGATGCGGTCATGGACAGCACCATGCCGAAGCAATGGAACATGGGCACCTGGATCATCATCCGGTCAGCGGTGGAAAGATCCAGCCGGTCGCCGATGCACTTGCCGTTGTTTACCACGCTATGGTGGGTGAGCATAACGCCCTTGGGGAAGCCGGTGGTGCCGGAGGTGTATTGCATGTTGCACACATCATGCACATCCACCTTGGCGGCCATTTTCAGCATGGTTTCCTGGGGCACGGAGGCGGCCCTGTCCATCATCTGTTCCCAGGTGAGGCAGCCGGGCATTTTGAAGCCCACGGTGATCACGTTGCGCAGGAAAGGCAGCTTCCGGGCGTGAAGGGGTGCACCGGGCACGGTGTTTTTCAGTTCCGGGCACAGTTCCTGAATGATATCGGCATAGGGGGAATCCTGGCAGGATTCGATCATCACCAGGGTGTGGGTATCGCTCTGGCGCAGCAGGTATTCCGCTTCGTGGATTTTGTAGGCGGTGTTTACCGTGACCAAAATGGCGCCGATCTTGGTGGCCGCCCAGAAGGAAATATACCACGCCGGGATATTGGTGGCCCAAACGGCCACTTTGGTGCCGGCGGTGACGCCCATGGAAATGAAGGCGCGGGCGCAGGCATCCACATCATCCCTGAACTGGGCATAGGTGCGGGTATAATCCAGAGTGGTGTATTTGAAAGCGTATTGATCCGGGAATTCTTCCACCATCCGGTCCAGCACCTGGGAGAAGGTGAGGGAAATGAGGCTTTCCTTCTGCCAGACGAAATTGCCGGTATGGGCGTTATTGAAGTACAAGGATTTTACTTCTTCCTTGGTGCCGATGGAGGAAATGGTGTTGATGAAATGGGCCAGGATGATGGTCATATCATTAAGGTCTTCCATCCATTTGGGATCCCATTCCAGGGAGATGAAGCCGTCATAATTCACGGAATCCAGGGCGGTGACCATCTTTTCCAAGGGCATATTGCCTTCGCCGATCAGCTGATAGGCGATGGAGCCATCCTCCGTCCCATTGGAATCCTTAATGTGCACATGGCGGATATAGGCCCCCAGGTTCGTGATGGAAACCTGGCTGGTTTCACCCTGCAAAAGATGGGTTTCGTGCATATCCCACAGGGCGGCCAGATGATCCGAGGCGTAGGAATCCAGAAGATCCCGCAAAAGGCTGGTATCGGCATAGGCGCCCATGGTTTCAATCAGTAGCACGATTTTGCTGCTTTCCGCCTTGGGCAGGGCGAAGGAAAGCACCTTGTGCACGTTTTCTTCGCTGTAAGAGGCGGCATTCATCACCGTGTGCAGCCGCACATAAGGGGCCTTCAGGCGCACAGCCGCTTCCAGGCAGGCGTCGATTTCCTCCGCAAGGCGGTCAAAAGCATTGGGGTCCGCCATATCGGCGGTGGTGTTGATGCAGGGGATGGACAATTTCCGGTCAAACAGGGAACGATAGGTGGCGGCACCAGCCTGCTTATCCGCCGGGCAGCACTTTTCGGCCATGGCCGGGGCAAACAAATTATGAATTTCAATGCCGGAAAAAGAAAGATCAGCGGCGGCGGTTACGAATTCCTGCCAGGAAACATCATGCCAGCCTTTGGTGGAAAATGAAAATTTCATGCTTCTTTCTCCTCATAAACGATTTTGTTCATGGCGCTGAGGTAAGCCCGGATGGCGGCGCCGATAATATCTGTGGAAACGCCGCTGCCGGAATACAGCCTGCCTTCGTTGCGCAGTTTCACAATGGCCCGGCCGATGGCTTCCTTGCCTTCGGTGACGGCATCGATGCGGAAATCTTCCAGTTCAAAGTGGCGGCCGGTTACCTGTTCCATGGCCTTGAAAGCGGCGTCAATGGGGCCATCGCCAAAGGAAATGCCTTCCATGGCAGCCCCATCCTTTTCCAGCCGCAGGGAGGCGGTGGCGGTGATGATGCTGCCGGAATTGATCACATAGCTTTGCAGCTGATAGGTGGCCGGAACCTGCATGGCATAGGCGGCCACGATGGCTTCCAGTTCCTTGGCGGTGACGGGCTTTTTGGCGGCCATTACCTGGAATTCCGCATACACCCGGTTCATATCCTCTTCCGTCAGTTCATAGCCCAGTTTCTGCACCGCATCGGAAAGCACGGCCTGGGAATCGGCGGCATCGTAGGTGATGCCGGCATCATCGGATAGGGAAGAGACGTTTTCCCTGTTTTCGGTATGCAAAAGGTTCTGCACACGCTTGAGGGTGCGTTCCAGTTCTGTCACCCGGGCAGTGGTATACAAGCCCATGGATTCGCCCCGGTTTTGCAAAATGCGGCAGATGGTGGACAGCCGGGGGGCCTGATGCCCCAGGAAGCAGCACTTCACGCCGCAGGCACCGTTTTCAAAGGCACGCACGGCGCTGGCACCGGCCAGCTCCATGCTGTCATCACAGGCCACTTTCACAAATACTTCCTTTAAGGAGGGAATGTTTTCATACAGCTTATTCAGGAATGCGGCAAATTCCCCGGGCAGCATGATGCCTGCGGTATCGCAAAGCGTGATGCTGGTGGCGCCGGCCTGGATGGCCTTTTCCATGGCGGTGCAGAGGAATTCCACTTCGGCCCGGGTGGCATCCTGGAAGCTGATTTCCACGTCCTTGCACAAGGATGCGCAGTAGCGCACCTGGTTTTCAATGGTTTCCAGCATCTGCGGCGGCTTTTTCCGGGCGATGTATTCCATTTGCACGCTGGAAATGGGGGCGTCAATTACGAGCCGGGGGCGCTTGGCCTTTTCAAGGGCGGCCCAGGCGGCATCCGCTTCTTCTTTGGTGAGCCCGGCAGGCTGGGAAAGGGTGGTGCCGAGAATCACGCTGCACAGGGTTTTGACGAAGATGCTGTCCGCCTTATTGCCGGTTAGGGCAGGCAGTTCCAGGGCGCTGATATTCAGTTTATCCAGCAGCTTGGCCAGTTCAATGCGTTCCTTAAAGCCCAGCAGCCTTTCTTCAGCGGCCCGCCGCAGCGTCATGTCCGTAATGCAGATTTTCTTCATTCTCGTTCATCACCTTTCAGGGAAATAAATAAAAAAGCCCCGTGGCCTTTTCTGGGCCACAGGGACGATTTAACATGCTTGTAAAACCGTGGTACCACCCTGCTTGCCGGGAAACATGACCCGGCCGCTTCCTTTGCCGTAACGGGGCAGGCCGAAACGCCCTACTGGAAAAATTTCAGGCATTCTGCTCAG
Organism: Clostridia bacterium; assembly: GCA_045605625.1. Taxonomy (GTDB): domain Bacteria; phylum Bacillota; class Clostridia; order Christensenellales; family Aristaeellaceae; genus RUG563. Next base: position 2,852 of record JAZUQI010000015.1, on the reverse strand, counting down.
ATGGGAGACCGTTCTTTCCTTCCTGCCATCGGCTCGCAGCGGCCGCCGACTCTCTGAAAGCGGTGAGGAAAAACGTAGCATCGTCATCGCATTTATTGTGTGAGTTTAGCATGGAAAAGGGCAGATGTCAAGCACTAAAAAAATAAAAAAACCGGAAAACAGCAAAAAAACATTCATTGCGAAAAAAAGCGAAAAAAAGGGGTTGACAAAGGGCAGCGGATGGCATAAAATAAGCGCAATTGAATGAATGGCTGTGACGAAGACGGCTATGGATTGTATCCCACAGAGAGCCTGCGGCTGGTGGAAGCAGGCGGATGCAGCCGGACGCTTATCCCTTCTGAGCCGGGAAGGCAAACGCCGAAAAGGCAAGTAGTTTTCTCCGTGATTGCTGCGTCAAGGCATAACGCTTGTTGGAGCGTGAGGGGCACAGAACATGTGCAAATTGAGTGGTACCGCGAGTGATATTCACCCGTCTCAATGAAAGCATTGAGGCGGTTATTTTTTTTACAGAAAGGAAGGGAAGCAACATGGCAAGCACGATGGAAGTGAAACTGAGCGAGGTGGCCCAGCGAATTCGGGAATTGAGAGGCATTCTGGGCATTACCGTGGAAGAAGCGGCCATGAAAACCGGGTTCCCGCTGGAAGTGTACGAAAATTATGAGAACGGCCGGGATGACTTGCCCTTCTCCTTCATTCATAATTGCGCCTTGGCCTTTAATGTGGATATGATTGATCTATTGGAAGGCAAATCCGCCATGCTGCGGCATTACCAGGTGATGCGCAGCGGCGATGGGCAAACCACCGTGGATGATGACGGCATTCTGATCCGCAACCTGGCCCCCCAATTTCGGGATAAGCTGGCGGAACCCTATTTCGTGCGGTATGAATACGACGAAAAGCTGCAGAACCGGCCCATCCATACCGATACCCACTCCGGCCAGGAATTTGACTATGTGCTTTCCGGCAAATTGAAGGTGCAGGTAGGGGCCCATACGGAAGTGCTTTCCGCCGGGGATTCCATCCTGTATGATTCCGGCACGCCTCATGGCATGATCGCCGTTGGCGGCGGCGAATGCACGTTCCTGGCGCTGGTGCTCAGCGGCGAGGAAGAAATCAAGCAGGATAAGAGCCAGTCCATCGTCCGGGCCCGGAAACGGGATAAGGGGCTGCTGGCAGAAAAATTCGTCCATTGCGTGGAAAACGAAAACGGCGAACTGCAGAAGATCACCTTCGAAAATGCGGATCAGTATAACTTCGCTTTCGATACCGTGGATGAAATTGCCAAGGCTTATCCCGATAAACTGGCCATGCTGCACATCGGGGAAGACGGCACGGAACGCCGCTTCACCTTCACCGATATGAAGCGCTATTCCAACCAGACGGTGAACTATTTCCGCTCCCTTGGCATCAAGCGGGGGGATAAGGTGATGCTGGTATTGCGCCGCCGGTATCAGTTCTGGCTGTGCATGCTGGCCCTGCATAAGCTGGGCGCCGTGGCCATCCCGGCAACGGACCAATTGGTGGCCCATGACTTTGAATACCGGTTCAATGCCGCCGGGGTGAAGGCCATCGTGTGCACCGCTTCCGGCAAAACCACGGAAGAAGTGGATAAGGCCCAGGAAAAGGCGCCGGAACTGAAAATCAAGGTGCTGGTGGGCGGCGAAAGGGAAGGCTGGCATGATTACGATAACGAATGCAGCCTGTTCTCTGCCCATTACTACCGGGATGAGAATTCCCCCTGCGGTGATGATACGGCCCTGATGTTCTTCACCAGCGGCACCACCGGCTATCCCAAAATTGCCGAACATTCCTATAAATATGCCCTGGGCCACTTCATCACGGCCCGGTACTGGCACCAGTGCGAAAGGGATGGGCTGCATTTCACCATTTCCGATACCGGCTGGGGCAAGGCCTTGTGGGGCAAGTTCTACGGCCAGTGGCTGTGCGAAGGGGCGGTATTCACTTATGACTTTAACCGCTTTGATGCCCACGAAATTCTGCCCATGTTTGCCAAGTACGGCATCACCACTTTCTGCGCACCGCCCACCATGCTGCGCATGATGGTGAGAGAAGATATCAGCATGTATGATTTCTCCTCTGTGCACAATATCACCACCGCAGGGGAAGCCCTGAACCCCGAAGTGTTCCGTATCTTTAAGGAAGCAACGGGCCACGAAATCATGGAAGGCTTCGGCCAGACGGAAACCACCCTGACCATCTGCAACCTGTATGGGGCCCAGGTGCGGCCCGGCTCCATGGGCAAGCCTTCCCCCATGTACGACGTGCGTGTGGTGGATGCGGACGGCAACCCTGTGGCCGTTGGCGAAACCGGTGAAATTGCCATCAACATTGCAGATGGCGCTCCCTGCGGCCTGTTCAAGGGCTATTACCGTGAACCGGATAAGACGGCGGAAGTGATGCACGACGGCCTGTACCATACCGGCGATACGGCCTGGATGGACGAGGACGGCTATCTGTGGTATGTGGGCCGGGTGGATGACGTGATTAAGAGCAGCGGCTACCGCATCGGGCCTTTCGAAATCGAAAACGTAATCATGGAACTGCCCTATGTGCTGGAATGCGGCGTTTCTGCAGCGCCGGATCCCTTGCGCGGGCAGGTGGTGAAGGCCAGCATCGTGCTGACCAAGGGCACCGAAGGCACGGAAGAATTGAAGAAGGAAATCCAGAACTATGTAAAGACCCATACGGCGCCTTACAAGTATCCCCGCATTGTGGTATTCCGGGATAGCCTGCCCAAGACCATTTCCGGCAAAATCCAGCGCAATAAACTGTAGAAAAACAAAATTGCATATAGCATTTTCTTGAGATATGTGGTATAATGCAATAAAGGC
>JAZUQI010000014.1:0-2369 GCA_045605625.1 Clostridia bacterium | reverse complement strand
AACCCGGCCAGATCCCTTTTCACGCTGTACACCGATGCATTATCCACCAGATAATCCGCCCCGATCTGGCCGCATACACGCACCAGAAGTCGGAGGCCAAGCGGTCTTAGGAAGACAAATGTATGAAACAACTCCTTGGCTCACAGAACGACATGGCTACGATCCGACTTAACCCGGCCAGATCCCTTTTCACGCTGTACACCGATGCATTATCCACCAGATAATCCGCCCCGATCTGGCCGCATACACGCACCAGGGTGCCTGCTTTCTGGGTGGAAGTTTTCTTTTCATGCTGCCAGTCCCCATAAAGGGGCGCCCCTTCCACCACCACTTCCGCCAGGAAAATTTCACAGGGCATGTCCTCCAGTTTCTTCCGGGCGGTCATCCGGGAATCGGCGTACCACGTTTCCGGTATGTTTTCCTGGGCCGCCTCCCGGTTGACCCACACCACCCCATCATGATTTGGAAATGAACAGGCTGTGCGCCCGTTTTCCTGTTCCGATAAGGCCGAAAGCTGGTAGCCATTATAAATCACGCCCACAGGCTCCGCCGCATTGCTTTGCGCATATACGGCCACGCCGCTTCCCATTGCTGCCACCTGCAGGCCAAAGGCGGAAGGGGCCAGCAGGCAAAAGATGCACAGCATCAGCAAAAACCCTTTGATTCGCATTTTTCTCTCTCCTTTTGTTGCTTCATCCATATAACGGGTAAAATGTTCCATTTCTTGCATTTCATGTAATCATTTCGGAAAAATTTCTGGCCAAGGTTTTGGAAAATGTGGGCCTTTCCCCCCTTGTGAAAAAACAGGGAAAGGGCTATAATAAAAGATGGCAGTTTGCCATACGAATGTTAGAAAGACAGGAGCGATTTTGTTATGGCCATGAATTTGAAAATGACCGGCGTGAAGGGCTTCATCGAACAGCGTGAACTGGATAACCTCAAACCCATTCTGGATACCGTGAACGATCAGCTGGTTTCCCTCAAGGGCGCCGGTAATGATTTCCTTGGCTGGCTGGACCTGCCCGTGAACTACGATAAAGAAGAATTTGTGCGCATTCAGAAGGCCGCCGAAAAAATTCAGAAGGATAGCGACGTGCTGGTGGTGATCGGCATTGGCGGTTCCTATCTGGGCGCCCGTGCGGCCATTGAATTCTGCAAGGGCCAGATGTACAACGGCATCCGGGAAAAAGGCATTCCGGAAATCTATTTCGCCGGGAACAATATTTCTTCCTCCTATCTGAACGATATTGTGAAAATTATTGGGGACCGGGATTTCTCCGTGAACATCATTTCCAAGTCCGGCACCACTACCGAACCTGCCATTGCTTTCCGCCTGTTCAAAAAGATGCTGGAAGAAAAGTATGGCAAGGAAGGGGCCAAGGGCCGCATCTATGCCACCACCGATAAGGCCCGCGGCGCCCTGAAAAACCTGTGCAACGCCGAAGGCTATGAAACCTTCGTGGTGCCGGATGATGTGGGCGGCCGTTTCTCCGTGCTGTGGGCTGTGGTCCTGCTTCCCATTGCTGCCGCCGGCATCAATATTGAAGACATGATGAAGGGCGCCCAGGATGCCCGCATCGCCTGCCAGGCCGATTCCATGGAACAGAACCCTGCCTATCAGTACGCCGCCCTGCGCAATATCCTCTATCGCAAGGGCAAGAACACCGAAATTCTGGTGAACTATGAGCCGGCCCTCACCATGATGGGCGAATGGTTCAAGCAGCTGTACGCCGAAAGCGAAGGCAAGGATCAGAAGGGCATCTTCCCCACCGCTGCCAATTTCTCCACCGATCTCCACTCCATCGGCCAGTTCATTCAGGACGGCACCCGGAACCTCTTTGAAACTGTAATCTGGGTGAATGAACCCCGTTCCGAAGTGTTCATCGAAGAAGCCGATGAAGATATTGACGGCCTGAACTACCTGGCCGGCAAATCCGTGCAGTTCGTCAATTCCAAGGCCTATCAGGGCACCCTCATGGCCCACATGGACGGCGGCACCCCCAACATCATTCTGGAAATCGGTGCTGCGGATGCCTGGCACTTTGGGTATCTGGTATACTTCTTTGAAAAGGCCTGCGGCCTCTCCGGCTATATGCTGGGCGTGAATCCCTTCGATCAGCCCGGCGTGGAAGCCTATAAGAAGAATATGTTCGCCCTCCTTGGCAAGCCCGGCTTTGAAGCCCGGAAGGCTGAACTGGAAGCCCGCCTGTAATTCGTTTCTTCCAAACCGTCTTCTTCGGAAGGCGGTTTCTGGGTGTCAAAAAAGTATTTTTGACACCCAGCGATTGAAAATCAGCAAAAGCTGTTTTTCAATCGTGGCATCACATTTACTGTAAAAATGGGTTTGCAGCATCTTCACAGAAGCTGCA
>JAZUQI010000013.1:0-2237 GCA_045605625.1 Clostridia bacterium | reverse complement strand
TGGCTCACAGAACGACATGGCTACGATCCGACTTCAGCAAAACCTCGCTTGCCGGGGCTTTTATTTTTTGCCACAATTCATCTCTTGCAAATTTCTTTTGCTTCTTTATAATAGTAAGGGAAGAAAGGAGCGTTCTTTTTTATGGCTGTTTGTCCCCATTGCCATCGGGAAAACCCGGTGATTTCTGCCTATTGCCCGGCCTGCGGCGGCGAAATGAACCTGCAGCAGGAATCTTCCCGGCCGGATTCCCCCCGGCCCGTGTTCATCCCCCAGCCCCAGCTGACCCTGAAATGGCACAAGTTTTTAATTTTCTTCAGCCTGCCCATGGGCTTTATTTCCAATCTGATCAGCCTGTTCACCGAAGTTATGCCCATGCTGAAAAATTATTCCCCCTCCGATTGGCTGCCCGGGCTGGAGCAGGTGATGCACACTTACCTGACATCCACGGCGGTGATGACGGTTCTTTTATTGGTGCTTGCCCTGTACACCGAATGGAACCTGTTCCGCTTTCAATGGCGCGGGGTGAAAAGCCTTTTGTTCACCTATGGCCTCAATGCCCTCTATGCCCTGTTTCTGATGGTGCTGATGTTTTCCTCCCCGGCCAATTCCCACCCCGAAACGGCTCACATTGTGCGTGAATTTCTGGTGCAGTTTGGCGGCACGTTCCTTGGAACCATCCTGATGTTTTTCCTCAATCGCACCTATTACCGCAAAAGAAGGGGCCTTTTTCAGCCTTCTGAAGAGGAAATTTCGCTGTAAAACAAAAAAATCTCCAAAAAACACTTGCATTTTGGTTTTAAGTATGGTAAAATTGCCAATGCTGATTACAGCAAAAGAAGTATTTACCGGGAGGTGAAGGAAGTTGCCGAACATCAAGTCCGCCATGAAGCGTGTAAAGGTGAGCAAGAAGAAGAACCTGCGGAATCGTATGGTGAAGACGGGCGTTAAGACTGCCATCAAGAAGTATCAGGTCGCTCTGACCGAGGGCGTCGCCCCCGCCAGTGCGCAACTGAGCGCCACCACCTCCGCTATCGATAAAGCGGTGTCCAAGGGCGTTATGCACAAGAATGCCGCCAACCGCAAGAAGGCTCGTCTGGCCAAGGCCCTGAACAAGGTTGAAGCCTAAGCCTTATCTATGGCAATTGAAACCCGCTCATGGCGGGTTTTTTTGTTGCAAAAAAGCCTCTACTTTCCGTAGGTTGCTATTCCTTCCCCTTTCCGTTATCATAAGCACAAAGGAGGCGATTCCCCATGGATCAATACATCACCGGCGCCGTCATCCGTCAGCTGCGGGAAAAGCGCTGCCTCACCCAGGCGGAGCTGGCGGAAAAGCTGTTCATTTCCGATAAAACCGTTTCCAAATGGGAAAACGGCAAGGGCTACCCGGATATTTCCCTCCTGGAGCCGCTGGCCCAGGTTTTCGGCATTTCCGTGGCGGAACTGCTGGCCGGCAAAACCGTGGAAAACGGCAATCTCTCCGCCAATATGCTGCGCTCCAAGTTTTACGTATGCCCCGTGTGCGGCAACGTGTTCCACAGCATGGGGGCCGCCCTCATCCATTGCCACGGCGTTTCCTTAACCCCGGCCACCCCCGAAGAAACCGATGAACGGCACCAGATTTTCATCGAAGGGGTGGAAGATGAATATTTCGTGCGCATTGAACACGAAATGACCAAAACTCACTATATTTCCTTCATGGCCGCCCTTTCCCCGGATAAACTGCAGCTCATCAAGCTCTACCCCGAAGGCAACGCCGAAGGCCGCTTCAAGCAAAGCGGCGTGAAGCAGGTCTTTTTCTACTGCAACCGGGACGGCCTTTTTTCCCTCCGGGTGCACCCGGCCATCGACGGCCGCCCTGCTGCCTACGATACCGCCCCGGAGCGCCGGGCCCTGGAAGACGCCGCCAAACGGCTGTTCAAATAAGCCCACCGAAGCAGGGGACTGCGCAGCCCCTGTACCCCACGGCAGGGAGGAGCTCCCTGCACCCAGTATGCGAAAATGCGCACGGTTTTCAACCAAGGGTCTGCGCATGAAGCTTAAGCAAACTTTTCCTTTGCGAATGGGGTGTGGGCACGGCCCACCGGAGCAGGGGACTGCTCGTCCCCTGTACCCCACGGCAGGGAGAACCTCCCTGCACCCAGTATGCGAAAATGCGCACAGTTTCCAACTAAGGGTCTGCGCATGAAACGTGAGAAACGGATGCAGTTTTCGCCACGGGCACAATGAAAACGAGAAAA
>JAZUQI010000012.1:0-2862 GCA_045605625.1 Clostridia bacterium | reverse complement strand
TGTCTAGAGGCCTAGGACGCCGCCCTCTCAAGGCGGAAACATGGGTTCGAATCCCATTGGAGGTGCCACGAAAAATGCTCTATTTGTCTGCTGGACAAATAGAGCATTTTTCGAGTTAAGTGTGCCTGCGGCACGTGAAGTACTACATCGCAAACCGGGTGCAGGGAGGAACACCCTGCCAGCGGCCGGGCCGCAGCCAGTCCGCAAAGGAACAATGCACACTCTTCCAGCTTATTTCTGCGTGCGCAACCAACCGGGCCGCAGCCACGGAACGTATCTTTACTCCTTCGTCCAGCCGTGTTCGCCGTGGTAGATCATCAGGCGGGTCATGCCGCCATCGATGCAGATGTTTTCCCCGGTGATGAACCCGGCCTTATCCGAGCAAAGGAACAGGGCCATTTCAGCAATATCATCCGTTTTGCCCACCCGGCCCACGGGCTGCTGTAAGGCATCCGGGCCAAACCAGGGGGTATCCTCCGTATCAATCCAGCCGGGAGAAATGCTGTTCACCCGGATTTTTCCGGCCAAGGAAACGGCCATGGCATGGGTCAGGGCCGCAATGCCGCCCTTGGCGGCGGTATAGCTTTCGGTCTGGGGCTGGCTCATACGATCCCGGGAAGAGGAAAGGTTCAGGATGCTGCTGCCTTCCGGCATGTAATCCATCAGCAGCTTGGAAAGGTAAAACGCCGCCGTAACGCCCACATTCAGGGCCTGCTGAAATTCCTCATAGCTGCAGGCCCGGATGCCCTTCATCATGGGCGGCGCATTGTTAATCAGGCAATCCACATGGCCATAGGTTTGAATCACATGGGCGGCAAAGGCCTCCAGATCCTCCTTTTTGCCCACATCCCCCATAAAATGATCCCCGGGCGCCAAATCCATCACCGCCACATGGGCGCCGTTCTCCGCAAACCGCCGGGCCATCTGCCTGCCAATGCCGTGATTGCCGCCGGTGATCACCACCACTTTGTTCTGAAACATACATCCTCCTACGAAAAAAGGCAGCAAACCACTGCCTTTTGTTTTTTTAGAATACAATATCCCCGGGGCGATAGCCTTCCGGCAGGGGTTCCTCCACAAGGAAACGGAACGAATCATCCTCCAATACCGGCAGGAACGCTTCAAAAGGAATCCGGTCAAATTCCATGCCATAGCTGCTCTGGCCAAACCAGCCGCCCTCCTGGGCCTTCAGGTGCAAATCCCTAGTGAACTTGGTGCGGTTGCAGCAATCATGCACCGCAATGGGCCAGTTTTCTTCCGCCGCAATACGCATGAATTGCAGGGTCAAATGATGGCTCCAGATGGGGGAAACATAGCCGTGACGGCTCATGTACATATTTTCCCCGGCGTAATTGGCGATGTTGTTGCCGTTCAGGTGCAATTCGGCGCAGTTGATGAAATCCAGCCCGGTGGCCAGAATCTTTTCTTTCTTCTGCAAAAAGGTTTGGAAAAATTCCGGGGTCATGGGGGTTTCAATGCCCACCTTTTTGATGTACTTTTTCGCAAGGCCGATGGCTTCAATCACCCGGTCTGCGCAGTTAGTGGCCCCCAGGTTAAAGCGCAGTTCATCAAGGCCATTTTCCCCCAGGGCCTTCAGGTTTTCTTCGGTGCAGAGAGTGCCGTTGGTGTAGAGATGCTGGTGCACCCCTGCCCCACTGAAATGCCGCACCACGGGGTAATATTTTTCAATTTCCATGAAGGGTTCCAGATACACATAGGCAATGCCCGTGGGCTTTTTCTGGATGGAAAGCAGCAGGGGGATATCCTCCGTGCGGAACTTGCAGCCGCCAATTTCCCACATGTTTTCGCCAATGGGGGGCTGATCCTCCATTTCACCATAGTTATAGCAGAACTTGCAGTTGATGTTGCAGCGGTTGGTTTTGCGCACGGCGCTCAGGCCGCTGCCCAGCAAACAGGACAGGCAGCCGCCGGGGAATTTTTCATCCGCCCCCACGTAGTAGGTGCGGCCCTGCTTGTTTTTCAGCCCCGGAATTTCCGCCATCAGCCGGCTGGATTCCGCTTCCACGGCCTCCTCAATCTGGCTGATCACCGCCCAGGCAATTTCCATCTGCCGGGGGGAAAGGCCTTCCTCCTCCGGCAGATTGGCAAAGAAGGAAAACCACAAAAGGGCATCTTTTTTCGAAATTTTCATTTGCATTCATCCTTTTATTGTTCAATACCGGTCCGGCAGGTACACAAGCGAATCCATCACATCCTTAAGCACCTGCTGGCCCCTGCCGCTGCCGGGGTTCACATCCGCAAAGATGGCCATCAGTTTCTGCACGCCGTCATTGCTGCATTGCAGCACCGTCAGTTCCATCTGCGCCGTTTGCACATGGCTTTCCAGGGCCGGCACCCCCTGCACCGTCAGCTGCCGGGACGTAATTTCCTCCTCCTGGGCCTTGAACCCGGCAAACATGGCCTCCACCGTTTGCTGGTATTCCTGAAGCAGGGCCCCTTCATCGTGATAATTTTCCAGCCAGGTGATGGCAAAGGAAAGGGCGCTGCCCTGCTCATCAAAATAAAAATGATAATTGCCGTCTGCATCCTGCTCCATCCGCAGGTAGTTTTCCGGCACATTGAAGGCATAGGGTTCCATAAGCCAGGCCCCAAAGGGCACCGTTTGCTGGGCTGCCAGGGCGGCATCCCGCTGGGCTTCGGCGGAAGAAAGGGCGGCCTGCGCTTGTTCCAGCTCCGCCTGCAACTGGGCCTGCCGGGCCTTGGCAGCCTCCAGATGCTCCTGCGCCTGCTGCTCACGTTCCACTGCCTGATCCCGTTCCGCTTCCGCCGTCAGCTGGCCGGAAACGGCTTCATTCCGGGCCGCATCCGCCATTTGCTGGCTGAAAACGGCGGCCTCCACAG
>JAZUQI010000011.1:0-1606 GCA_045605625.1 Clostridia bacterium | reverse complement strand
CCTGCGTGCTTTGGAAAACCGTGAACGTACTGCGCCAGAAGGGGTCCATTTTTGCCCTTCAAGGGGGTAGTGCGCCCTTTTTGAAGGGGTAACGGCGGGTTTAGAAGCAAAATCCGGCCTTTTCGCCTTGCATAGCGCATTATCTCCTTAACGTTTTTCCAAATACAGTTAAGGAGATTTTTTTATGTTTCAAATCAAAAAGCAATTCATCCATCTTTACGCATCTTCCGTTCTGGGCAACCTTTCCCTCACCGGGGCCTGGGTGGCCATTTTGGCGTCCCGGGGCTATTCGCTGGTGGAAATCGGGCTGGCGGAAACGGTGTTCCATATCGTCAGCCTGCTGTTTGAAATTCCCTCCGGCGTGCTGGCGGATGTGTTCGGCCGGAAAAAAATGCTCATCTTCAGCACCCTGATGCGCATGACGGGCAACGCCATCATGATTGCCTCCCATAACCTGTTCATGGTGTGCCTGTCCATCGGTTTCCACGCCCTCAGCTATAATTTTTCCTCCGGATCCGGGGATGCCCTGGCCTACGATTCCCTGAAAAAGGCGGGGCAGGAAAGCCGCTTTGATAAGTACATGGCCAATCAACTGCTCATTTACCGGCTGTGCAGCGGCCTTTCCACCCTGTGCGCCGGGTTTGCCCTGCACATCGGCCACCGCCTGGCCTACGGAACGGATCTGGTCACCGGCCTTGTGCAACTGATGCTTTTGTTTTCCCTCCACGAAATCACGCCTCTTGCGAAAAACGGGGGAAATGGCTGGCTCCATCGGCTGCTTCATTGCTTCCGGGAAAGCTTTGCCTTCATCCGCCGGGCAAAAAAAGCCTTTCCCCTGATGCTGTGCAATTCCCTGGTGGGGGCGGCGGATATTTTGCTTTTGTTCTTCCTGCAGGCCAAATTGCCCCAGAAGGGCATCCCGGCGGAAGGGCTGGGGCTGGCGCTGCTGCTATTGGAAATGGGGGGCATTGTGGGCTCCCGGCTGGTGCTGCGGCTGAAACACTTGCGGTACCGGCACCTGTTCCTGCTTTCCTGCCTGATGGTGATGCTTGGCATTTTGCTGGAGCACAGCCCCTCTTACTTTATCATGGTGCTGGGGGGCTTCATCGCCGCCATGGGCGATGATGCCCTGCAGGTGCGCACCAACGCCCGCCTGCAGCATATGTTCCCCTCGGAACAGCGGGCCACCCTCACCTCCGTGGAATCCTTCAGCTTTTCCACCGTCATGATCGTGCTGACCCCCTTGGCCGGCCTCTTCTTCACCCATTGGTAAAAACAGAAAGCTCTGTACTGCTGCAATAGAATGAAAACGATAACCTGGAAGCATGTGCTGTGATGGACGGAGCAGGGGACTGCGCAGCCCCTTTGGCCTCACGCAGACACACGTTTTCGTAATGCATACCTTTTCTTTGCGAATGGGGTGTGGGCACGGCCCACCGGAGCAGGGGACTGCTCGTCCCCTGTACCCCGCGGCAGGGAGACTCTCCCTGCACCCAGTATGCGAAAATGCGCACGGTTTTCAATCAAGGGTCTGCGCATGAAACGTGAGAAACGGATGCAAGCTTCGCCACGGGCACAATGAAAACGAGAAAACGCCGGGAGAGAA
>JAZUQI010000010.1:0-5315 GCA_045605625.1 Clostridia bacterium | reverse complement strand
AATGTATCGCTGAATTTGCTTACTGCTATCCGGTGAATTATCAGCTAAAAGCTCAATACTACGTTTACCCGAAAAATTGTGGCCAACTTGGCCACAATTATTTTTTGACGGTCTTCCTGCTGATCTCTTGATAGCATCCATTTTCATTTTATAGGCAAAAGCCTTTTCGCTTGGCAGCAATGTTTCACGCTGCAAATTGCTATCTACCATAACAATCGTGGCAGCATCATCGTCCAGATCACGGACAATAGCCGGAATCCTATCTAAACCCGCCAATTCGCTTCCCCGCTTTCTTCTATGACCAGAAATCATCTCAAAACCACCTTCCGTTCTCGGACGCACAATGACTGGAATCAAAACACCATATGCTCGTATGCTTTCAGCAGTATCCATCATTCGTTCATCGTCAATAACTTTGAATGGATGATTCTTAAAACTGTGAATCTCTGAAAGCGAAATCTCAGTAATCATTTCATCTATTGTGACTCTCTCGGTTGATATGTTATTTATACCTGACACAGTATTCACCTCCTTACGATTCTGATTACTTTTTGTCCTTTTTGGGGAGATTTGTATTAAAGACATCTATCAAATCAAAAAAGACACTTTTCATCATTTTGAAAAGTGTCTTTCTTGGAATATTCAGTTCGAAATTTCCATCAGGACAAACTCAATTGGTGTAAATTTGGTGTAAAATGAGGCTTTTTTTCTTTATCAAAACCCCAAACCTGGTGATTTATAAGGGTTTCAGCGATCCAGCGGCTTCATCGTGGGGAAAAGGATCACTTCCCGGATGGTGTCGCTGCCGGTGAGCAGCATCACGCAGCGGTCAATGCCGATGCCCATGCCGCCGGTGGGAGGCATGCCGTATTCCAGCGCATTGAGGAAATCCTCGTCCAGCATTTCGGCTTCGTCGTCGCCCCGTTCACGCAGTTCCAGCTGCTTTTCAAAGCGGCTGCGCTGGTCAATGGGGTCGTTCAGTTCGGAGTAGGCATTGCCCATTTCGCTGTGGCAGATGAAAGCCTCGAACCGTTCCGTAAGCCGGGGATCTTCGGGGCTGCGCTTGGTGAGGGGGGATACTTCCACGGGATACATGGTGATGAACGTGGGCTGAATCAGATGTTCTTCCACCTTCTGGTCAAAGCAGGCATAGAGGGCGTTGCCCCAGGTTTTATCCGCCGTTTCAGCCAGTTCCACGCCCTTTTCCTTGGCAGCGGCCACAGCCTGGGCGTCATCGGAAATGGCACCGAAATCAATGCCCACATATTCCTTGACGGCTTCCACCATGGTCATCCTGCGCCAGCCGGGGGCCAGGTTGATCTTTTCCCCCATCCATTCCACTTCGTAGGTGCCCAGAATTTCCTTGGCGGCCCCGGAAATGATGCCTTCGCAGATATCCATCATATCATGGAAATCCGCATAGGCCTGATACAATTCCACGGAAGTGAATTCCGGGTTATGCTTGGGGTCCATCCCTTCGTTGCGGAAAATGCGGCCGATTTCATACACCCGGTCCATGCCGCCAACGATGAGCCGCTTCAGGGGCAGTTCGGTGGCAATGCGCATGTACATATTGATATCCAGAGTGTTATGATGGGTCACAAAAGGACGGGCGGTGGCACCGCCGGCGATGGTGTTCAAAACCGGGGTTTCCACTTCGATATAGCCCATATCATCCAGGTAATTGCGCATGAACTTGATGAACCTGGAACGAATGATAAAGTTCTTTTTCACTTCCGGGTTCACAATCAGGTCCAGATACCGCTGACGGAAGCGCAGATCCGTATCCACCAGGCCGTGGAACTTTTCGGGCAGCACCTTCAGGGATTTGCTCAGCAGCGTCATTTCCTTCACATGGATGGAAACCATACCGGTCTTGGTGCGGAAAGGAACGCCCTTCACGCCGAAAATATCGCCGATATCGCTCTTTTTGAAGGCGGCGTAGTTTTCTTCGCCCAGGTCATCCCGGGTGACGTAAATCTGGATATTGCCCTGACGATCCAAGAGGCTGGCAAAGCTGGCCTTGCCCATCACCCGGCGGCTCATCATCCGGCCGGCCACGGAAACCGTTACCGGTTCTGCATCGTCCACAAAGTTTTCGATGATATCCTGGCTATGGTGGGTTACATCATAGCTGGTAATCACATACGGATCCTGACCGGCAGCCTGCAGAGCGGCCAGCTTCTCCCGGCGAATCAGCTCCTGTTCAGAATAAGAAGGAGCATTCATTTCCTGGGCCATGTTCATCATTCCTCATTTCTTGCGTGTGGTTTTATCAGGCACGGATGTTCAGAATCTTCAGCGTCATCATGCCGTCGGGGGCTTCCACGGTGACGGTATCCCCCGTCTTGTGGCCCAGCAGGGCAGCGCCCACGGGGCATTCGTTGCTGATTTTGTTGGTCAGGGGATCGCTTTCACGAGCACCCACGATGGTGTATTCTTCTTCGTCGCCATCTTCCACAAACAAAACCTTCACGATGGTGCCCACGTTCACGGAATCCGTGGATACGTTTTCGTCATCAATCACGATAGCGGTGTGGATGGCGTTTTCCAGTTCCATGATTTCCGCTTCCAGGCGGCTCTGTTCGTTTTTGGCTTCGTCGTATTCGGCGTTTTCGCTCAAATCGCCAAAGCCACGGGCGATGCTGATCTGTTCCGCCACTTCAGCCCGGCGCACGGTGGTGAGGTAATGCAGTTTTTCCTCCATTTTGCGCATGCCTTCAGGGGATACCACGGTCTTATTGAGATGTTCATGTACTTCGCTCATTGTAATTTCCTCCTTTTATTGGTGGGGCTGAAAGCCTTCAAAAATCTGCACATGGCAGATGGTTTGGTTATGTTGCGCTTCTGCTTCCGTTTTCACCGTCCACACCGCCAGCGGCGCATGGAAAAGGGATTGCATCAACCGGAAACAGAGTTTTTTCGTATCTTCCTGGCGATAGGCCACATAATCCGGGGATGAAATGCGGTTAAACAGCAAATTCCCGGCCAGCCACTCAGGCAAATACTTCATCCGGAAAGGCCCTTCTATCCGCACCTTCTGGGCCAGCTGGCCCCGGATCACCTGGGGCTTATTGCGCTTGAACCAGCGCAGCTGGAAGGGATCAAAGCTTTGCACCAGGTATTGGCCCTGATAACTTTCCAGGGCCTCCCATGTGCGCCGGGCCACTTCCGTTTTGCCGATGCGGGGGCTTTTGATTTCCACAATCAAGGGCACGTTTCCCCGCACCTGTTCCAGAACCTCGGGAAACGAAGGAATCCTTTGCCCGTCCGGCAAAAGGTGCGCCTGTAATTCCTGCAAGGTGCATTCTTCCGGCACCAGCGTAACACCGCACAGCCGCATCAGCGAATCATCGTGAAACACGGCCAGCTGCCCGTCTTTGGTCAAATGCACGTCCAGCTCTATGCCGTATCCCTTTTCCATGGCTAACTGAAACGCAGCCCGGGAATTTTCCGAAACGCCTGACCCATGCAGCCCCCGATGGGCAAACCACTTCACCCCGAAAAAGGGATTTTTTCCCCTGCTTCGTCCTGCCGGTGCCATCAGGAAAAGCAGAATCAGGCATGCACCGAAAACGATGCCGAAAAGGGCCATGGGTTTCCGCCTCCGTCCATGTTGCCCAAATAAGCCTGTTCGTTCAGGCAACATCCTTTATTATACAGGAAAAGGCCGGGAATTGCAACAGTTCCCCGGCGGGTTTTCCGCCTGCAATGCCCGGTTTTTCCGCATTTTTTCTGCAATATCAGCGCCGCACCTGCATGCGGTACTTCAGCCTTTTCCACATCATCTTCATTTCCACCAGCCCATCCCTGCCCATAAACAGGAAGAAGGGGGCCAAGGAAACCACAATGCCCAGTTTATCTGCCCAGCTGCCCAGGAGGAAATAGCATAAAAGCAGCACAGCATCCGCAAGGCCAATCCACTTCACTTTCAGGGGAATGAACATCATCAGCATAAATTCCTGTTCCGGGTACAGCATGGCAAAGCATAGCAGAAGGGACAGATTCAGGTAATGGTTGGTGGCATAGCCCGTAATAAACCCAGCCAGGATATTGCACAGAATGCCCAGCAGATAGAAAAGATTAAACCGGGCACTTCCCCACCGGTTTTCCAGCGACGTGCCCAGGAAATAATAGAAGTACAGGCTGATGGCAATCCACAAAAGGCTGCCCGTCGGCGGCAGAAGGACGAAGGTAACAAGCCGCCAGATTTCGCCCTGCAAAATCCTGTCCCGGCTGAAATACAAGATTTCCGACGCCTCCCGGGGCAAGGGCAGAAAATCCAGGATGAATACCCCCAGCATGGCGATACACAAATATTTCATCAATCCCCGAATGGCATAGCGGTTCAGCTTCCATTCCATTTGGCTTAAAAATTTCTGCATGCGTTTCTCACCTCCGTTTCAGTATAATCGGCAGCATTTTGAATGTCAATGCAGCCTGCCGGAATTTACAAAAAAGGGAACCGCAAAAAGCAGTTCCCCTCTTTCATTTGGTTGGTTCCAGTCTTACCGGGCGTTGGCCACAGCCAGCTGCAGGGCCTGCATGAAGCTGGAAACGATGATGGAGCAGCTGGTCTTGGCATCGGCATCCACCAGCTTGCCGCTGGCATCCAGTTCCATGGCCAGCACTTCTTCCACCGTCTTGCCTACGCACATTTTTTCGAAAGCTTCAGCCTGAGTGTACCATTCGCCGGCAGGAGCCTTGGCATAGGCTACCATGCCATAGTTTTCCTTCAGTTCCACTTTGGAGGCAAACACCTTGCCGGCTTCCACCAGGGCTTCGCCCTTGGCGTTGAATCCCAGCTTGGACTGGGTCATATCAAAGCGGATGTTCTTGATTACGTTACCTTCGCCCAGCACTACGGTGCAGGTGGTGGTTTCCACGGTGATGTTGCCGTCATAGGCATCGCCGTCTTCTTCATAAGCGCTTTCCACGCTGGCCAGCACCGTGTAGGCGCCCAGACCCATCGTTTCAGCGGAAGCATTGGCCATCACCAAAGTGCCCATTACCAGTACCAGTGCCAGCAGCATAACCAACAGTTTCTTAGTCATTTCTTCGTCCTCCTTCAGGATGAATTGTTTTCTTTTTGTATTATACACGAAAGCCCCAGGATTAAACAAGGGGCTTTGTGATATTTAAGTACAATTTTGTGTAAAATTCTATCCTATTTCCATTTGGGAGAAATATTTGCCTTTTTCCGATTTCAGAGGGGGTTTTGCTTGCGCCAAATTCATTTCTTTGCTATAATGATATTTGAAAAAAATTGATGGATGAATGTGGGTACACACCATGAAAAAATGGTTCGCTGTATT
>JAZUQI010000009.1:0-9275 GCA_045605625.1 Clostridia bacterium | reverse complement strand
AAAAACGCCAATGAAAAGCAAGATGCACAAACGGAGGCAGAGCCCTTTGTTCTGCCCGAAACACAGGAGGAAATGAGCCTTATGTTTGATACCATGGAATGGAAAAAGAGCTATAAGAAGGATGGGGAAAACAACCCCCTCTACACCCAGCGCATCGGGGCAGACCCCGGCTTTCTTGTGTGGAATGACCGGCTGTATGTTTACACCACCAACGACGTGATTGAATACAACGCCGATGGCACGGTGAAGGAAAACGGCTATGGGCTGGTGAACAAAATCAACTGCATTTCTTCGTCTGATCTTGTGAACTGGACGGATCACGGGGCCATTCCCGTGGCCGGAACCTATGGCATTTTGCGCTGGGCCCGCAATTCCTGGGCCCCCTGTGCTGCCCATAAGGTGATTGACGGGAAGGATCAGTTTTTCCTGTACAGCTGCAATAACGGAAACGGCGTTACCGTGCTGGTGGCGGATGACCCGGCCGGCCCCTTCCGGGATCCCCTGGGCCACGGCCTGATTACCCGGCAAACGCCCAACTGCGCCAATGTGACCTGGCTGTTTGACCCGGCGGTGTTTGTGGATGATGACGGCACCGGGTATCTGTACTTTGGCGGCGGCGTGCCTGCCGGAAAGGATGCCGCCCCTGGCACCGGCCGCTGCGTGCAGCTGGGGAATGATATGATTTCCATCGTGGGGGAACCCCGCACCATGGATGTGCCTTACCTCTTTGAAGATTCCGGCATGCTGAAAATCGGCGATACGTACTATTACAGCTATTGCTCCAACTGGAACACCCAGGGAAATAGCTACGGCATGGGCAATGGGGCCATTCAGTATATGACCAGCAAGCACCCCCTGGGCCCCTTTGAATATGCCGGCCAGGCCTTTGTGAACCAGGGAACTTTCTTTGGCCTGTGGGGTAACAACCACCACAGCATGGTGGAATTCAAGGGTGTGCATTATATGCTGTACCATAACCGCCCGGTGGAAAAGGCCATGGGCATCACCGGCAATTACCGCTCCCCCCAGATGGACGTGATGAAGGTGAAGGAAGACGGCTCCATTCAGCCGGTGAAGGGCACCATGAAGGGGGTGCAGCAGCTGCATGATTTTGATCCCTACCAGCAGGTGCCTGCCTCCACCATGTACCGGGAAGCCGGGATGGAAGTGAAAGGCTATGGCCCCAGCGCCATAGCCTTGGCCGGAAGCGGCGATTGGATGCAATTGAAAAACGTGGCATTTAATAAGGGAAGCAAAGCGTTTACCATTTGCGCAGGGTCTGAAAACGGCGGTGCCGTGCGTGTGGTAGTGGGCGGCATGGATGGAAAGGTGCTGTGTGAAGTGGCTGTTGTGGCAGGAGAAGTGCAGGAATACACCGTGGAAACGGCGGATGCAGAGGGCGTTGGCGATATGTATCTGCTTTTTGCCGGGGATGTGGAAGCTAAGTGGTGGCAGGTAACAGCCAAAGAATAAAATATTATTGCACCGCAGGGGATGCCTTGCGGTGCATTTTTTGTTTGAAAGAAAGGAAAAAAGGGTATATAATTTGAGAGAAAAGAACCTTTCACATAAAAGGAGAACGGCCAATGGATATGGTATTATGGACGGCCCTGGGAGTGGGCGGCGCTACGGTGGCGGGGGCTATACTGGGGTTTATTTTCAAGAAAGTATCCCACCGGTTCAGCGATATTGTGCTTTCCTTTGCCGCCGGGGTGATGTTGGCGGCGGCGGTGATCGGGCTGATTTTGCCGTCACTGGATTATGGCGGAAAATTTGGCATTCTGGTGACCATTGCCGGGATATTTGCCGGGGCCTTGTGCCTGAACCTGATGGATAAGCTGGTGCCCCATCTGCATAAGCTTTCCGGCGTGGATCAGGAAGCCCACCCGGATCAGACGGCGAAACTAAACAAAGTGCTGTTGTTTGTGATGGCCATTGCCATTCATAACCTGCCCGAAGGCATAGCCGCCGGGGTGGGCTTTGGCACCGGGGATACGGGGGAGGCCATCACCATTGCCGCCGGCATTGCCCTGCAGAACATTCCCGAAGGTATGGTAATCATCGGGCCCATGCTGGCCGCCGGCATGAACCGCAGCCGCACCTTTGTGGCAGCGCTGATGACGGGGCTGGTGGAGGTGCTGGGCACCATTGTGGGGTATCTGGCTGTAAGCGTTTCCACGGCGGTTCTGCCCTTTGCCCTGGCCTTTGCCGGGGGCACCATGCTGTATGTGATCAGCGATGAAATGATTCCCGAAACCCATGCCCACGGCGCAGAGCGGGGGGCCACTTATGCCTTGCTTGCCGGTTTTGCGCTGATGCTGGTGATGAGCCATTATCTGGGCTGAAGGATATTTTTGACGGAAAAAAGCAAACTGTTCCGCTTTTCAGGATGGTTTGCTTTTTTCTTTGTTCATGCTATAATGAAAGAAAAGAAGGATTATATGGAGGAAAACTGCGATGGGCATGGTGCAAAAACCGGAAGTGAAAGAATTAAAGAACGGTGCAAAGTGCTGGGAGCATGCCTTTGATACCTTCAAGGTGAAAGTATATGTGCCCAAGGGCCATCCCTTGCAGGATGTGTTTAACTTTGGCTTTGCGGCGCCTTATTATCTTGTTTTTGAAGAAACGGAAAAATCCATGGAACAGGCCATTGCCTATGCGGAGGAAAAGGGCCTGGCCCGGATGGCCGCCCGGTATTCTTCCAGCGTGGTGTTTGTTTCCCCGGTGTGTGCAGGCGGCTGGGACGGGGCGCCGGACAGCATTTTTGCCGATGTGGTGGCCAACAGCCGTATTGCCCAGTATCACAAGGACGGCATGGTGCTTTCCCGGGATCGGTTTACCGGGGCCTGGGGAGAATGCTTCATCCGGGGGGCCATTTTCCGCACCTGCCTTTTTGGCACCGGCAAAGCGGCGGATTACCTGGCCCGGCATCTGTTGAAGACGGTGCAGGGGCAATACCTGTGGGGCCCCGGGGAGATTACGCCGGTGGGCATGGTACTGGAAAAGATGAATACCATGCCAAAGCCGGAACGGCCGGATATGCCCATCGTTTCCATCGGCAACAGCGAAGAAGTGAATGCCGCCCTGAAAGCAGGCTGCCGGGATGTGCTTGTGCAGGAAAAGGCGGATTATGAACAGGCGGCTGCATTCCTTGGCCGGTATAAGCGCTGGTGCGGCCAGCTGGAAGAAGAACCCTGCATGGAAAAAGAAGGCATGGTGGAGGAAGTGGATGCCGTTTCGGTGCCCGTATCTTCAGATAACCGGGGGGATGATAAGGAAAAGAGCGTGCATGATATTGCCTATCTTGCCTATTACCAAAAGGGCCTGATGGAAGGGAAGAAAGTGCCGCTTATGCTGGCTTTCCACGGCGGCGGCGATTCCTGCTATTACATCACCCACGTATCCGGCTGGTGGCGTGTGGCCAAGCGGCACGGTTTTTTGCTGGTGGCCGTGGAAAACCACCTGAATTCCACCGCCACGGAAATGATGGCCTTTATCGAAGATATGAAAAAGAAATACCCCATTGATGAAAAGCGGATATATGCCAGCGGCTTTTCCATGGGCGGCTGCAAAAGCTGGGATCTGTATCAGGAATACCCGGATGTGTTTGCCGGGCTGGCCCCCATGAGCGCCACCTTTGAAGTGGGCCTGAATGTGTACGGAAAGCCGGCCCCCAAGAAGATCAACGAAACCACGCCGGTGCCCCTTTTCTACGCCGGGGGCGAAATCACGCCGCTGCCGGAACTGCCCTTCCAGGCGGAAAAATGCCGGGAGAGAATGGCCTATGTGCTGAAAGTGAACCGGGCAACCAAGGAATACGACGTGACTTTCGATCAAAAAGAAACATGGCAAAACCCCATCTGGGGCGTGGACGGCGACCGGGTGGAAGTATTCCACGATGACAGCCGGAATGCGGATTTAACCGTGCATTATTTTGACAGCGATGACGGCGTGTGCCGTACCGCCTTTGGCTCCATCAGCGGCCAGGGCCATGAATGCCGGGAACACACCTGCGAAGTGGCCTGGCAATTTCTTTCCAAATTCAGCCGATAAACAGGAAAATAAACAGCACCCTGTGTTGAACGGGGTGCTGTTTTCTTGTGCAAATATGTTTGTTTTCGGGTTAAGGCGCTTCGGGAAAAGCCCACAGGGCATCCAGAAGGGCATCCATATTTTCATCGGAATACTCGATTTCTGCCGAATACATTCGCACCAAGTCGCACAAATCTGCAAATGTGCAATGGGGCTTTGCAGCGTAAAGGGCCAGCACCATTTGGGCGGAAAGCACGCAAAAGGCCGTCCAGCCTTGCACATCGCCGTCTTCCAGGGCCTTGGGCAGGTGGCGGAAAAGCAGGTAAGCGGCGAACTGCTCCATGGGCAGGGCAAGATGGGCAGGGCAGGTGCAAGGGGGAAGAGAGGAGGGAAGGGTGTTTAGGGCATCATCCCAGGCAGGGTCCAGCCGCTCCAAGCTGCGATAGACAGCTTTCCAATCCCCTTCCGGCAGGGAAAAAGAAACGGCCTCCAAAAGGGCATCCAGGCGTTTGGGAAAGGGCATGTCCCGGCATTGCAAAAGGGTCAACAGCTCCTGCCGCAGGGCCAGCACTTCCTCTTCCTCCGGGGAAAGGTGAGCCGCTTCGCCGTCCTCTTCCAGCAGAAGCAAATGGGCTTTTTCCGTTTGGGAAAGGGCAATCCGGGCCGCTTCCTCGCAGCAAAGCCCCAGGCCCATTTCGGTGCGGCCGGTGAAGAAATGGCGGAACCGGGGATGATCGGCGCAGATCTGGCACAGGTGCTGTTCTCCCAAATGGCAAATCAAATCGCACAGGCCGTTTGGGTTCAGAAGCGGACAGCGATCCCCTTCCAGCAGCCTGAAATGGGCAGGGGAGGCGGAATCATCAATGGCCTGGTTCAGCCGCTTGCCAAAGGCCCCCGGCACGGTTTGGTAATAGGCCCGGGTTTCATCATCAATATCAATTTCCCAGCCGATGCAGCAGGAATGGCGGCACCTTTCCGCAATGCAGCGAAACTGGGGGTAATAAAAGGGAACATAAAGCTTCATGGCGCAGGTTCTCCTGAGGATAATTTATCCATCCAGCGGTTTTCCAAGGCCGGGGATATACCCCTGATCGGCCAGGGCAATGACGCACAAAAGAGCACCCCAATGGTAAAATTTATCGCTGTTGCCGGAATCGCAGCCTTCGCCGGAAATGGCGGAATAGTTTTCGTGCACATGGCGATGCTCCGTCCATTCTTTCATAAACAGCCGGGCGGATTTTTCTGCCAGGTCATGGCGCACATCTTCCAGTTCCGTGCGCATCAGGGCCAGGTATACCAGGAAATTCAGCGGCGCCCACACCCGGCCGCGCCAATAGTTTTGTTCGGGGTAGGCAGGGTCGTTCCTTGCAATGGAGGGTAGCATCCACTCGCCGTAGAATTCTTCCGGGTTATAGTAGTGCTTATCCGCCATGCGCCGCTGCCTTTCGGGGGGCACATCCGGGGAAAAGAGGGCATAGAAATTGGTGGGGGAAATGCGCCGGGAAAAGGCCCCGGTATCGGTGCGGCGGTTGTAGTAAAAGCCGTTTTCCTCATCCCACAGGGTTTCAAGGCCCTTTTGTGCCTTTTCCATGCGCTGGTGCAAAAGGGATACATCTTCCTCCCGGCCAATCAGATGGGCCAATGCCATCAGGGATTGGCAATCCAGAATATACAGCCCCGTCAGCCCTACGTCTTCCAGTTCCAGCCGGTTGGTTTCGGGGTTAAAGGGGATATCATCATACATGGGGGAGTTATCCAGCCCGCTTTCCAGGGCAGCGCCGTAGCGGCCATGGACGCCCTCCGTCTCCCAGCGGTTGCCAAACAGCACGGGTATTTCCTCGCTGCCCCAGCAAAGGGCCCCGGAAGGGTTCATGCGGTGGGTGTAAAACCAATGGTTCCACCGCATCAAATCCGGGTACATATCTTCCACAATCCACTTTTCCCGGAAAATGCGGTAGGTTTCCAGCAGCATGGTGCTGCCCACCGGGGGCTGGGAACGGTCAGCGCTGACCTGGCCGGTGGCATAAGCCAGGTTTGGCACAAAGCCATCCGCCGTCTGTTCGTTCAAGATTTCCCGGAGGTTGCTGTAGGCCAGTTCCTTGCAGCCAAGGCCGGCCATGAACCCGGCAAAAAAATTATCCCAGCAAAACAGCACATAGCCGCCGCTGCCGATGCTCCACAGCCGGCTCACCGGGGATACCACCCGGTTGTGCCTGGCATCGTAAATGGTATCCCACCCAAGGGCGGATTCCATGGCGGAATACATGCTGCCCATTTCGCCAAACCGGGCGCAGTTTTTTTCATGGGCTTCCCTGTTGGCAAAAATCCTGGCCTGCACCACTTCCAGGGGCAGGGGATGGCCGGTGGATACTGCCACAGGGCTGTCCAGCACCGTGCAAAGGCAGGCTGCCTGCACGGGAATATTGGCATCCTCCATGGGGGTGCCGGTGATGTATACGGCGTGTTCGCAGGCAGGGGCATGGGCCAAAAGGGAGCGGCCCTTTGCCTCCGCATAGCCCGGCCTGCCCCACAAAAAGCCGCTTTCCAAAACAAGCATGGCCGGGCGCACCTGCCGCCGGATGGGGGTAATCAGCAGCATCAGCTGGCCATCCTCAACGGCGGATTCCACCTTGATTTCCATATCGCACCATTTGACACGCATTTCGGTGTAGCTTTCATCAAAGGCGTGGGCCCCGGGGAAAGCGGTTTCTGCCGGTTCCCGGCCATATTCATTCACGAAACGGCCCACCAGCGTTTCTTTCAGATAATGCCCTTCCCGGTATTCCTTGAAGGCTACGTTCAGCGCAAAACCATCCGGCATGTGCACATGGGAAAGCACGCTGCGCACGTTCCATGTGTGCCAGCCCTTGATATAGCCTTGCTTCATCAATTCATAATTCACGAAGGAAACTCCTTTGCAAGATGCGGTTTTTTGTCAGGTAGATTATAGCATATTTTTTGCCTTTGAATAGGGAATTGAAGAAATTATTTTGGTGTGATACAATGAAGGGGTATCAGGAAAGAAGGGAAACAGAACCATGAAAAAAGTGATGTTTATCTGTCACGGCAATATTTGCAGAAGCCCCATGGGGGAGATGATTTTGAAGCATATGCTGCGGGAAAGGGGCAGGGAGCAGGAATTTGTGGTGGCCTCTGCCGCTACCAGCACGGAAGAAATCGGCAACCCCATTTACCCTCCGGCCCGGGCGGAGCTGGCAAGGAACGGTATTCTGGTGGAAAAGCGCAGGGCCCGGCAGGTGACCAAAGGGGAATATGCCGATTGGGATGTGTTCCTGTGCATGGATCACTATAACGTGCGGAACCTACACCGCATTTTCGGTAGCGACCCGGAAGGGAAAATTCACCTTCTGATGGATTACACTTCCCGGCCCGGGGAGGTATCAGACCCCTGGTATTCCGATCGGTTCGATATTGCCTTCCGGGATATTTGGGAAGGCTGCGAAGGCGTATTGAAACAAATGAAATAAGCAAAATCCCCGGTGCTATTTATTTAAAAGCAACCGGGGATTTCTTTCTGATGCATTATTTTTTATGTTCCGCTTCCATGCTGAGGAAGGTTTCCTGAATGCGCTTGCACAGTTCATTCACCGTATCGGCGTTCAGGCCCTGGGCCTTCAGATCGGAAATATCCATGGGGTTGCCCACATAGGTATAGGCACGTCGGAAGAAGCTGATTTTCCGTGTGGTATACACGGGCAGCAGCGGCACCCCGGCCCGAAGGGCAATGAAGGCTGTGCCGGATTCCACTTCATGCATGAGGGAGGGCTGATGCCTAGTGCCTTCCGGGAAAATGCCCAGCACTTCGCCGCCCTTGACCGCCCCCATGCATTGGCGCATGGCGGCCATATCGGTGTTATGCCGGTCCACATGGATCATGTTCATTTTCTTGGCAAACCAGCTGATGAGGGGCATTTTTTCAATTTCCTTTTTGCCAAGCCAGCGGATTTCGTGGCGCTTGCAGGCGTAGGAAAGATAAAGAGGATCCAGCATGGAACGGTGATTGGCAATGAGGATGTAAGGGGCATCCATGTTCAACTTTTCCCGGTCATGAAAGGAAACGGGCATCACCGTGTGGGATAAAAAGCAGGCAAGGCCCCGGACGAACTGATAGGGCTTATTCCGTTTCTTTTGCACATTATTTTCCATAACGTTCCTCCACAAGGTTCAACACGGCCTGCACGGTTTCATCGAAAGTGAGGCTGGTGGCATCCAGAAGCACCGCATCCTCCGCCTGGCGCAGGGGAGTGAGTTCCCGGGTGGTATCCTGTAAATCCCGGGCGTTCACTTCGGCCAGCACCTCTTCAAAAGGTGTTTCATCGCCCTTTTCACGCAGCTGCAGCATGCGGCGCCGGGCACGTTCTTCCGCAGAGGCGGTGAGGAAAATTTTCACCGTGGCATCGGGCAGCACCACCGTGCCGATATCCCGTCCATCCAGCAGCATGGGCTGGGTAGCGGCCATTTCCTGTTGGCGTTTCACCAGCATGGTACGCACCGGCACATACCGGGAAACGGCGGAAGCAGCGCCGCCCACTTCCTGGGTGCGGATGAGGGAAGAAACATCCTGGCCGTTTAAGTAAGTGGCCTGCACGCCGTCGTGATAAGCCACATCCACCTGGGCCTTGCCGCTTTCGCACATTTCGGATACGGCGGTTTCATCCATGGGGTCAATGCCCATGTTCAGGGCGCACAGGCCAATGGCTCGGTACATGGCCCCGGTATCCAGATGGAGAATATTCAGCTTTTTGCAAACCACATCCGCAACGGAAGATTTACCGGCACCGGAAGGGCCGTCAATGGCAATGGTTAAAGGTTTCATGGGGAAAGCCTCCCTTTCGTAAATTACAGAATATAGCGGTGCATATCCGCCTGTTTGGCGGCCTGCAGATGTTCACGCACATAATCTGCGCTGATGGACAGGTATACATCCGGCATATTATCGCCGCCGGCGTTGAAGGAAACATCTTCCAATAGTTCTTCAAACACCGCATGGAGGCGGCGGGCGCCGATATCTTCCCCTTCTTCGTTGGAATGCATGGCAATTTCCGCAATGGCTTCCAGCGCTTCTTCTTCAAAGGTTAAGTGCACCTTATCCACTTCCAGAAGGGCGGTGTACTGCCGGGTGATGGCGTTATCCGTCTGGGTGAGGATTTTCACAAAATCCTCCTTGGTGAGGCTTTTCAGGTTTACATGCACGGGGAAGCGGCCCTGCAGTTCGGGAATCA
>JAZUQI010000008.1:0-2589 GCA_045605625.1 Clostridia bacterium | reverse complement strand
CCGTTTTCTGATTGCCACGCTCCGGGCCATGGCGGAGGGCTATCCCGAAAACGAAATGCTGAACGTGATCAAATCCGGCTACGCACCGCTGATGGACAAGCAATGCTGGCAGCTGGAAAACTATATGCTCTCCTACGGCATCCGGGGCAAAAAATGGCTTTCCCCCTTTGAACGGGGCAGCGAAGAAGAAAAAGCAGCCGCAGAAATTGCCCGGCTGCAATTGATTGGCCCCTTAGAAAACCTGCGGCAGGCCATCCGGGAAAATAACCGGGCGGATGCCGTGCTCACCGCCCTGTACCATTACCTGGATGAAACCCAGGTATACGCCGCCCTGCAGCAAAACCAGGAACAGCTTCTGGCCCGGGATATGCCCTCCGAAGCGGTGCAATGCCGCCAGGTGTGGCAGGTAATCCTGCGGCTGTTGGAGCAGGCCCATGCCTTGCTTGGGGAAGAAAAAATCTCCGCCGCCCGGCTGAGCCTTCTCATGTCCGCCGGGCTGGAAAGCTGCGAACTGGCTTCCCTGCCCCCCAGCGCCCAGTGCGTGATGTGCGGCCGTATCGGTTCCCTGCCGCTGAGCCGGCCCAAGGTGCTGTTTGCCGCCAACATGACCGATGCCCTCACCGCCGCCGCCCCCTCCGCCGTGCTCTCCTCCGAGGAACAGCAGCACATGGAGCAGGCCCTGAACGCCTATCTTTCCCTGTCCGATGAGGGGCAGGACGCCCTCAGGCAGCTGGATATCTGGAAGTGCCTGGCCGCCCCCACGGAAAAGCTTTATCTTTCCTATGCCCTGGCCACCCAGGACGGCTCCGCCATCCGGCCCTTCCCGGGCATTCGCCACATCCGGCGGCTGTTCCCGGCCCTGATTGAAGAAGGGGGCATGCTGCAAAAGAACCCGGTCACCGCCCCTCTGGCCCCCGGGCCTGCCCTGAACGCCATGGGGCTGCAGCTGAGAAGCGGCGCTCTGCAAGGGGAATGGCTGGCCGCCTGGCAATACCTGTGCACCCATGAAGAAACCCGGCCCCGGGCCCAGGCCCTGCGCCACGCTTTCCTGCCGGAAAAGGAGGCCGCCCCCCTGCCAAGGGAAGTGACCCACAGCCTGTTTATGGAGCGCATCATGTCCGTCAGCCGGCTGGAAAGCTTTGCCGTTTGCCCCTACAAGCATTTTGTGGAAATGGGCCTGCAGCCCCAGCCCCGGAAAGAATGGACGCTGACCCCCATCGATGCCGGAAATTTCTATCACAGCGCCCTGGAGGGCTTTGTGCGGATGCTGCCCCAGATGCCCGGCTGGCCCAACATCGATAAAAAAGCCTGCGATGCCCTCATCGATTCCGCCTCCCAGCCCCTTTTTGACCAGCAGCTTTCCGGCGTGATGGGCGACAGCGCCCGGATGAAGGCCCTGGGCGAAAAATACCGCCGGGTGCTGCGCCGTGTGGCCTGGACGTTCACCAAAGGCGCCCGGCAAAGCGCTTTCCAGCCGGCCCGGGCGGAAGTGCGTTTTGGCTACGAAGGGGGCATTCCCCCCATTCCCATCACCCTGAAAGACGGGCGCACCGTGTATATCCGGGGGATCATTGACCGCATTGACCGCTACGCCGGGGATGAAGGGGTGTACCTGAGGGTAGTGGATTACAAATCCGGCGATAAAAAGCTGTCCCCGGCCCAGGTGTTCTGGGGGGCCCAATTGCAATTGCTTTTGTACCTGAAAGCCGCCCTTTCCACCGAACCGGATGCCAACCCGGCCGGGGCCTTCTATATGCAGGTGGCAGACCCCTTGCTGCTCTCCCCGGCCGAACAGGCGGAAATTGAGGATGAACTGGCCCGGATGCTGCAACTGAAGGGCGTGGCCCTGAAAGATGCGGCCATACTGGAAAAAATGGATGCCGGCACGCCGCCCCTGACCCTGCCCAAAATGGTGCTGAAAGACGGCGGCTTTGATAAGCGCAGCATGCTGGCCTCCCTGCCGGATCTGCACGCCCTCATCGGCCATGCGGCATCCTGCGCCGCCCAGCTATCCGAAAAAATGCACAGCGGCCAGATCAAGGCTACCCCCCTGTGCGATAAAAACGGCAAAGGCCCCTGCGATTTCTGCGATTTTTCCGGCATCTGCCGCAAAGGCACCCGGCGATCCGGCGATGGCCAGCGCACCATGGAAGACCTTTCCTTCTCCGAACTATTGGAAAAAATCAACCATCAGGATGCCATCCCCTGAACCCTCGCTGCGAAAGCCGGAAGGTATGACACAAAGGGAACGATGAGGGGTTCCACCCCTTCACCCCGGCCAGGGGCATTGCCCCTGGACCCGGTAGCGGATATGGAAATCTTATATGATGAGCAATGTGCCGCTGCTTATTGGGACACGCAAATGGATTATGTTGCCGCACACGGGCACGGCGGCATGCAGCCGCCGGCCGGATGCAAAGCATCCGGGAAAACGGGAAGGACGCCGGAGGAGAAAGGGATAAACTTTCTCTTCCGGCGTTTTCTCGTTTTCATTGTGCCCGTGGCGAAGATTGCATTCGTTTCTTAAGTTTCATGCGCAGACCCTTGGTTGGTAACTGTGCGCATTTTCGCATACTGGGTGCAGGGAGG
>JAZUQI010000007.1:0-3147 GCA_045605625.1 Clostridia bacterium | reverse complement strand
GACCGGGAAGGCACCGCCTGCAACCGTTATACCTTCTCTTACCCCTCCCTGAATGGCCTTGGCCACTTCATCCACACCTATGTGTGCGACGGCAACCCCATTCCCACTTTCCAGGGCGAACCGGAACGGGTGAACATCGGTAACGATATTGATGCTTTCACCAACGAACTGTGGAATGCGCTGGATCAGGATAACAAAATTTCCCTCTATGTGCGCTACACCGATCTGGAAAACGGCGAATATGAAGATCGGTTGATTAACAAGAACGTGTAAGAGGATTTTATGGCAACAAATAAGGAAACGTACACGTCACCGCTTTCCACCCGGTATGCCAGCCAGGAAATGCAATACCTCTTTTCGGAAGATTTCAAATTCCGCACCTGGAGGCGGCTGTGGTTGGCCCTGGCAAAAGCAGAACGCATGCTGGGCCTTGATATTTCCAAGGAACAGATTGCCGAAATGGAAGCCCATGTGGATGATGTGAACTACGATGTGGCGGAAGCCAGGGAACGCATTGTGCGCCATGACGTGATGAGCCATGTGTACGCTTACGGCGTGCAATGCCCCAAGGCGGCGCCCATCATTCACCTGGGGGCCAGCGGCAGCTTTGTGGGGGATAATGCGGATGTGGTTATCCTCCGGGAATCAAGCCGTGTGATCCTGAAAAAAGCGGCGGAAGTGATTAAAAACCTGGCTTCCTTCGCCAATCACTATAAGGCCATGCCTTGCCTTGGCTACACCCACCTGCAGCCCACGAAGCTGACCACCATCGGCAAAAGGGCCACTTTGTGGATGTACGAACTGTGCATGGATATGGAAAACCTGGAATTCCAGCTGAGCAAACTGAAACTGCTTGGCAGCAAGGGCGAAATTGGCACCCAGTCCAGCTTTATGAAGCTGTTTCAGGGGGATGAAGATAAGGTGCGCCGCCTGGAACAGGAAATTGCACTGGATATGGGCTTCCTTTCCTGTGTGCCGGTGGCCGGGCAAACCTATTCCCGGAAGACGGATGCCTACATCCTTTCAGCCCTTTCCGGCTTTGCCCAGAGCGCTTCCAAATTTGCCAATGACCTGCGGCTGTTGCAGGCCTTCGGTGAAATGGAAGAGCCCTATGAAGAAGAGCAGATTGCCGCTTCCTCCATTCCCTACATGCATACCCCCATCCGGGCGGAGCGTATTTGCGCCCTTTCCCGTTTTGTGATGGTGGATGCCATGAACCCTGTGCTAACCGCCGCTTCCCAGTGGATGGAACGCACCTTGGATGATAGCGCCAACCGCCGCCTTGCGGTATCGGAAGCTTTCCTTTCTGTGGACGCCATTTTGAATGTGTATATCAATATCACCCAGGGGCTGATTGTGAACGAAGATGTGGTACACAGCCGGGTGATGCAGAAACTGCCCCTGATGGCAGCGGAAAGGCTGACGGAAAAAGAAAACTGCGCCGATGCCTTCAAGAAATACCGGCATGTGAGCCAGAACATTCAATCCGGCGAAGCGCTGATTGAACGGCTGTCTGCGGATGAAAATATCCCCTGCGATAAAGAAACGCTGCTTGCCAATCTGGAACCGGAAAAGTTCATTGGCCGCTGCGTATCCCAGGTGGAAGATTTCCTGCAAAACGTTTCCCTGCCCATGATTAACAAATATTCCGCCAACGATGTGAAGGCAGAATTGAAGATTTAAAAGGAGAAGAAGACAATGAAAGAATTTGAACTCAAGTATGGCTGCAACCCCAATCAGAAGCCCGCTAAGATTTTCATGCATGACGGCAGCGACCTGCCCATTCAGATTCTCTCCGGCCGTCCCGGTTTCATCAACTTCCTGGATGCTTTCAACAGCTGGCAGCTGGTGAAGGAACTGAAGGAAGCCCTGGGCCTGCCCGCCGTAACTTCTTTCAAGCATGTAAGCCCCACTTCTGCCGCCGTTGGCATTAAGCTGTCCGACAAACTGAAGAAAGCCTGCTTCGTGGATGACGTGGAAGGCCTGGATGATTCTCCTCTGGCCTGCGCCTATGCCCGTGCCCGTGGGACGGACCGGATGTGCTCCTTTGGCGATTGGGTGGCCCTGTCCGACGTGTGCGACGTGACCACCGCCAAGATGATCCAGCGTGAAGTGTCCGACGGCGTGATTGCCCCCGGCTATGAACCGGAAGCCCTGGAAATCCTCAAAACCAAGCGCAAGGGCAATTACAACATCGTGCAGATCGACCCCAACTATGTTCCCACCGAAGTGGAACACAAGCAGGTGTACGGCATCACCTTCGAACAGGGTCGCAATAACTTCGAAATCAATAAGGAACTGCTCAAGAACATCGTAACCGCCAATAAGGATATGCCCGAAACTGCCGTGCGGGATCTGATCGTGGCCCTGATTACGCTGAAATACACCCAGTCCAACTCCGTGTGCTACGCCGTGGATGGCCAGGCCATCGGTGTGGGTGCCGGCCAGCAGAGCCGCATCCATTGCACCCGTCTTGCCGGTACCAAGGCCGATACCTGGCTGCTGCGCCAGCATGATAAGGTATTGAACTTGCCCTTCCTGCCCACCCTGGGCCGCCCGGAACGGGATAACGTGATTGACGGCTACATCAACAAGAACGAAGAAGATGTGTGCGCTGAAGTCAACTGGCAGAAGTATTTCACTAAGCGCCCCGAACCCTTCACCACCGAAGAAATGAAGGCCTATATTGCCACCATCCGTGGCGTGGCTCTGGGCAGCGATGCTTTCTTCCCCTTTGATGATAACATTGAACGTGCATGGCGCTCCGGCGTGGATTACATTGCCGAACCCGGCGGATCCATCCGTGACGGCATCGTAATCGAAGCAGCCGATAAGCACAATATGGTGATGGCCTTCACCGGCATGCGTCTGTTCCACCATTAATGAATAAGCAGGGGAGAAAAATTGAATGAATTTCTTTGATGATTTGAAACTGTATGATGCCCAGGTGGCGGATGCCTGCCAGCTGGAACTGGAACGTCAGCAGCATAATATTGAACTGATTGCTTCCGAAAACATCGTGTCCAAGGCTGTTCTTCTGGCCGCCGGCGGCGTGCTGACCAATAAATACGCCGAAGGCTATCCCGGAAAGCGCTATTATGGCGGCTGCCAGTGCGTGGATATTGTGGAAGAAATTGGCCGGGAAAG
>JAZUQI010000006.1:0-2971 GCA_045605625.1 Clostridia bacterium | reverse complement strand
CCGGAACATCAGCACCTGCAGCCGGTGCACCACCTCTTCCCCATTGCCCTCGGCAAAGGTGACTTTCACGGTGATGGTGCGGCTGGTATCCGCTTCGCTGCCGGATACATTTTCCACAAAATAGGATACCGGCACCCGGTTGAGCATCATGTTCCACAATTCGCCTTCCGGGGAATTTTGCTGGCTGATCCAGGAAGGGGTGCACAGCTTCAGCATTTCGGGGATATTATTCTGGCCCCACTGATGCAAAAACATTTCCAGCTGCTTCTGGGCAGTGGAAACCGCCGTTTCTTCCACCACATACACCGCCGGGGTGGGGGTGGCGGCATTATTCTGCAAAAAGGCGCTGAGGGCATCGGTATCCGCTTCGTTGGTAAAACGGGCGGCCATTTCCTCCATATTCTGGTTCACGTTCACCTGACGGCTTTCCGGGGCCTGCATGCTTAAAAACAGGGCCAGGCCAATCACCACCATCAGGGCGGCGCAGGCAGCCGTCAGGGTGCTGCGGGCGCTGCGGGCAAACACATTCATCACCCACATGGCCCCCACCACCAGCACGCATAGCGCAAGGAAAGAAAGCCGGAGAATGTTGTTGTTAATCAGCAGCGCCAGCAAGAAAAGCACCGGCACCACCACCGTGATCACCGCCGTTAAAATTTCGGAACGGCGCACCGGGGCCTCCGCCCTTTCCTCCATCTGCCGGGAAGCAGGCATTGCCGCCAGCACGGCTTTTTTATTTTTCATATTATTCAGCGGCGCAGATGCATAATGACCGCGGTTTCCATTCATGAGGGGAAGCACTCCTTTCCATCGGTTCGGCCTAAGGTGTACACAAAAGTATAACACATCGTTAATAGAATTGTAAACAGTTTTGCATCATTTTGTCGTAATTTTACCTATCATAATATGCAACGCTTTTCCCCTGCCTTTTCATCCCGGCAAAACGGGAAAAAATAATGGCAGGAAAAGGACACAAGCCGCCGAAACCATTGACGAAAAAGGGAATTTTTTTTATAATAATTGACTGGATATTTCCCAATCCAACCAAGGAGGCAATGTAAACCGTGCAATTTTTCCGTTTGCTGAAATTCGCAGGGAAATACAAAAAATATTTGATTCTCTGCCCCATCGTGATGATCGGCGAAGTGGTGATGGAAATGCTGCTGCCCATGCTGACCGCCACGCTGATTGACGAAGTGATTCCCTACAGCGCCCAGACGGGCAATATCACAAGGGTGCTGCTCTATGGCGGATTGATGCTATTGATGAGCGTCATTTCCATGGCCTTTGGCATGGCCGGCAGCCGCTTTTCCGCCCTGGGGGGCATGGGCTATTCCCGGAATTTGCGCCAGGCCATTTTTGAAAAGGTGCAGGGCTTTTCCTTCCAAAATATTGATAAGTTCTCCACCGCTTCCCTGGTTACCCGGCTGACCACCGACGTGAACCAAACCCAGATGGTGGTGATGATGCTGGTGCGCATGGCCGTGCGCAGCCCCATCATGATGGTGATGGCGGTGGTGATGGCCTGGCGCATGAACCCCTCCCTGATGCCCATTTTGCTGGTGGCTGCGCCCATTCTGCTGGTGTGCATCGTGGTCATCATGAGCAAGGCCTTCCCACGGTTCCAGATCATGATGAAAAAGTACGATGCCCTGAACGCCTCCGTGCAGGAAAACCTGATTGGCATCCGGGTGGTGAAAGCCTTTGTGCGGGCCAGCTATGAAAAAGAAAAGTTTGAGGCCTCCGCCGATGACGTAACCGCCACCCAGCGTGCGGCAGAAAAAATTGTGATCTGGAACGGGCCCATCATGTCCATTTTGATGAACGCCTGCGTGATTGCAGCCCTGTGGCTGGGGGGCAACCAGATCGTAGGGGGCCACATGCAGCTGGGCGCCCTTTCCTCCTTCATCACCTATATGATGCAGATTCTGATGAGCCTGATGATGCTGTCCTTCCTGTTTGTTTCCTTTGTGATGGCCCGGGCCTCCGTCAGCCGCATCTGCGAAGTGCTGGATGAAGAAACGGATATCAAAAACCCCGAAAGCCCCGTCACGGAAGTAAAGGACGGCTCCATTGTGTTTGAAAACGTGGGCTTTTCCTACGCCGGGGATAAAAACAACCTGGTGTTGGAAAACGTGAACCTGGAAATCAAATCCGGTGAAACCATCGGTATCATCGGCGGCACCGGCAGCGCCAAATCCACCCTGGTTTCCCTCATCCCCCGGCTGTATGATGTTACGCTGGGCAGCGTGAAAGTGGGCGGCCGGGACGTGCGGCATTATGATATGCACACCCTGCGGGATCAGGTGGCCATGGTGCTGCAAAAGAACGTTCTGTTCTCCGGCTCCATCAAGGAAAACCTGCGCTGGGGCAACGAAAACGCCACCGATGAAGAAATCGTGGCGGCCTGCCAGGCTTCCGCTGCGGATGATTTCATCCGCTCCTTCCCCGAACAGTACGATATGGATCTGGGCCAGGGCGGCGTGAACGTATCCGGCGGCCAGAAGCAGCGCCTGTGCATTGCAAGGGCCCTGCTGAAAAAGCCCAAGATCATCATCTTTGACGATGCCACCTCCGCCGTGGATACCGCCACCGATGCCCGCATCCGGGAAGCCCTGCGCAGCCACATGCCCGAAACCACCAAGCTGATTATTGCCCAGCGCATCACCTCCGTCATGGATGCGGACCGCATTCTGGTATTGGATGACGGGCAGATCGTGGATTTCGGCACCCATGATGAACTGCTCAGCCGCTGCGAAATTTACAAGGAAGTATACACTTCCCAGCAAAAGGGGGTGGCCTGATATGCCTCCGCATGGCCCCATGAAAGCCCCGGCAAAGCCCAAGGATGCAAAGGGCACCCTGAAAAGGCTGCTGGGCATGATGAAGGAAGCCCGGTACAAATTGCTGATCGTGCTGTTTTGCATTGTGATCACCACCGGCATTTCTTCCTTTGGCATTTATCTTTTGC
>JAZUQI010000005.1:0-1870 GCA_045605625.1 Clostridia bacterium | reverse complement strand
AGGGATCCCACCGATACCAGATCATCCTGGGTATAGCCCGGCACGGTATATTTGCGCACGATATGGGATACCAGCCGCAGATTATGCTCGATCAGCTGCAGCCGGGCCTCCTCATCCCCCTGCTGCATGGCAGCAATGCATTTCGCCTCCTCCTCCCGGGAAAGGGGCCGGGGGAAGCTGCCCCTCCCCGATACCATGCCGAAGAAAAACAGGGCGTCCTTGAACAGCCAATACAGAAATTGCAGCATGCCCTCACCTCCGGGGCAGTATATGCAGCGCCGGACAGGGAAAATGAAAAAGCCGCCGCATTTCACGGCAGCTTTCATCATTTGACCGGGCGTTACAGCAGGGCCTTCAGGGCGCTGCAGGCGGCGTCAAAGGCGATATCGGAGGTGGGATAGGCGAAATCATCCATCACCGTCTTTTCCCCATGCTCCAGATTTTCCAGGCCGGAAAATACCTTCAGATGAGGCTCCACCGACAGATGCTCCCCGCCCATGGCCTTGAAATCGGAAAGGATTTCCGGAAGGTGCCCAGCGCCCTTGCCTGCGGGCACCACCTGGCCGGAGGGCAGGGCATCCTTCACATGCATGTATTTGACGAAGGGCTTCAGCATTTCCCAGGCGGAAAGGGTTTCCTGGCCCGACTGGATGAAATTGGCGGGATCGAATACGCATTTGAGGGCGGGCAGGGCATCGAAAATTTCCCGGCAGCGGGGGGCGATATCCCCATAGATGCCCTTTTCATTTTCGTGGCACAGATCAATGCCTGTGCCATCGGCGATATGCAAAAGCTGGCCCAGATAATCCATCACCTGATTCCGGTAGGCGGCGGGATCCTTTTCCCCCGGCATATAGAAGGAGAACATGCGCATATTCTGCGCCCCCAGGATATTCGTCACCTCCAGGGTGCGGCGGAAAACCTCCAGATGGCCTTTGAAATCCCCGTCGATGGCGATCTTGCCGATGGGGGAACCGCAGGACCAGACCGTCAGCCCCGCATCATCCATCATTTTTCTGATCTCCCCGGCCTGGGCAGGGGTGATGGTGGATACATTGCCGAAATCCGTATTGCGGATTTCCAGGCCCTGCAGGCCGTTTCTGTGCATGGCGGCAATCTGATTTTTCAGCAGGGGGGATGCCTCATCGGCAAAGGCGTATAATTTCATGGATATCTCCTCCTTCGTTATTGGATATTGGTGCTTTCCAGCAGGGATTGCACTTCACCGAAATACTGATCCACTTCCCCATCGGTGAGCTTCATATGCTTTTGCAAAAGGGATACGATCTTCGTTGGCCTGATCCTTGCGTAATATTTCACCGCATTCACATTCTGCCGCCATTCCTTCATGGTGAAATGGGGCCATCGATCCAGATGCCGGGGCAGAAGGATTTCCAATTGCTCCTCCATGGCAAGGAATTTTTCCTCCACAAAGGGCCACTGGAAGGAAAGCTGCAGAATTTCCGCAAACCGGGCAAGGAACTTTTCCTTCATTTCCGGCACATTGAGCAGGGCGGCCAGGGGCTCATGGCGGAATCCCTGGATCTTATCGCTTACCTTTTTCAGATAATAATTCATGGGCGCCTTATCCAGGGAAAGGAAGCCCGCCTCCACATCGAAGAGCAGATATTTCCATTTCCCCCCGGGCACCCGGTATACCCGCACATTGGTGAAATCATCATTCCCGACGATGATTTCAAAGGCGGCGTGGGTAAAGAGGCTGTCCACATCCAGATTGGCCAGCACATAATCCAGATTTTCCGGATCATTCAGATCCTTTTTTTTGCAAAAATCGCATAAGGCAAGCCAATCGGTATTATCGCCGTTCTGCAAAAATTCATCCCGTCCGGTGCGGGCCAGGATATCGATG
>JAZUQI010000004.1:0-5253 GCA_045605625.1 Clostridia bacterium | reverse complement strand
ATTATTTCTGTTTACATGACTTGTAATTTGTTTACAATTTGAGAAAAATATTGTAGCTGAAGACTATGCAATTGAAAACATAGTTATTAGGAAAACAGATTTGTATCTGATCTTGTGACCTTTTTGACACACCAAAAGCTTGGCAAATGTCAAGCTTTTTTTGTGGAATTCACGATACCAAAGCCCAAAGAGAAACTTTTTCAAGGGACTTTTGAAATGAATAGGAAACTTTTTCAAGGGACTTTTATTGAAATGAGAATTTATACTTTTGTGAAATAATCTTTATGATGAAAAGGTGCTAACAAAATCAAATGCAGATTATAGCGAACTGGAAAATGCATGCAGGCCCATTTGTGCCACAATTGCCGGAGGGAAACAATCTTGCATCGGATGGAAAAAGGTGATACAATGAAGGGGATGAAAGAAGACGCAATCGTTTTTCAGATATAAGGAGCTGCTGCGTTTATGGCGATTTCTACCCCTGTGAACAAAAGAACCATGAAACACCATCTGGATTACCACGGATGGAAGTATGTGCTGCTGGTAGTTTTGGCGGTGGCCGGATGGTCGCTGATTTATACGATGACAAGGCCCATTGCGCCGGCGGATAAGCGCATTGATATTTACATTCAAAGCGAAACGGCCATGGAAGAGAATATCCGGGCATTTGTGGACCCTCTCTGGCAGGAAGTGGTGCCGGAAATGGAAGAGGTGAACACCGCTACTTTGCTGGTTTCCGATGAATACAATGCCTCCATGCAGATGATGGTGCATATCGGCGCCGTGGATGGGGATATTTACCTGATGGACGAGGAATACTTCAAGCGGTTTGCAAGGCAAGGGGCCTTTGTGCCGCTGGAAGGGCTGATTGAAAGCGGCAAGTTGAACGTGGACGGCATTGACCTGGAAAAGGGATACCAGGATAATGTGCTGGAATACGATGAAAACGATGTGCCGAAGGTGATTGAAAACCATCTGTATGGCATTCCGTTGGAAAGCCTGTATGGGTTCATGACGGAAATGCAGGTGGATAACCGCAAGCTCTACGCTGTGATTGCCAACGGTAACGGCAACGAAGCCAATGTGGAACTGTTCTTCAACGCCATGATCCAGAAGGGCCGGGGCGAGAAGCCGGATTGGCTGCAATAAAGGCCGCAAAAAGAAGGGCGCAATCCCTTCTTTTTCTATGAGGGGGAGAAAGAAATGAATATCCGAATTGCCGGGTTTGTGAACGATAGCATTGTGGATGGACCGGGGCTGCGCTTTGCGGTGTTTACCCAAGGGTGCCTGCACAATTGCCCGGGCTGCCATAACCCGGAAACCCATGACGTAAACGGCGGCCGGGAAGAACAGGTGGAAACGCTGATTGGGCAGATGAAGAAAAATCCGCTGCTGTCCGGCCTTACCTTATCCGGCGGCGATCCCATGCTGCAGCCGGTGCCTTGCCTGGAACTGGCCAAGGCCGCCCATGGGCTGCACCTGAATGTGTGGATGTACACCGGCTATACCTGGGAACAGCTTTTGAACCGGCAGGATGCGGATGAAATGGCCCTGCTCCGGGAAACGGACGTGCTGGTGGACGGGCCTTTTGTGCTGGCGCAGCGATCATTGGAATTGGATTATTGTGGCAGCAAGAACCAGCGGCTGATCGACGTGGCCAAGAGCCTGGCGGCAGGAAATGTGGTTTTGTGGACGCCGCCGGAATGGTAATACACGAAAGAAACAGGGGAGGCTTTGACAGGCTTTCCCTGTTTTGGTATAATAAGATGTTGTCGGCAATGCCGGCACCGGAAACGGGCCGGACGGCAGGCAACGAAAAATAATTTGCGTAGGGCATCCCAAAGAGGAGCCTGAACGGAGGGAAAAAACATGAATACCAACAAGAAACTGAAGAACATGGTGCTGCTGGCGGTCTTTGTGGCCATCATTTTCCTGCTGGGGCAAACGCCTTTGGGCCTGATTCCCCTTGGCTTTTGCAATGTGACCATTCTGTGCATCCCGGTTGCAATCGGCACCATGTTTATGGGGCTGAAAAGCGGCTTGGTTCTGGGTCTTGCCTTTGGGGCAACCAGCCTTGTATCGGCGTTTATCAAGCCCAGTGCATTGGTGGCCACGCTGATGGGCGCCAATCCCTTCCTGGCCATTGTGATGACCATTCTGCCCCGGCTGTGCGTGCCGGTGACAATTTTCCTTGTGTATAAAGTGTTGAGTAAAAAGCATCCCAACGTGGCGGCGGCCTTGGCATCCGCCCTGGGCAGCCTGACCAATACGGTTTTGTATCTTGGGCTGATGCTGGTGTTCTATATGCTGTGCGGCATTGATAATGCGGATGTGCTGAAAACCATTGGCATTGTGGCCGGTGGGGCCGGCCCTGCGGAAGCGGCAGCAGCGGCCATCATTTGCCCGCCGGTGCTGGCTGCGCTGAAGAAACTGCGTTAATCTGTTTGGAGAGGAAGACAAAAACATGATTCTTACCATGGATATTGGCAATACCAACATCAAAATTGCCGTGTTTAAGGGGGCGGAAATGGTGCATTACTGGCGCCTTTCCACCACCCGGAAATATACCAGCGATGAAATGGGCGTGATGATTCACCAGATGTTTGCCCATGAAAAGCTGGATATTAAGCAGATTGAAGGGATTATGCTGTCTTCCGTGGTGCCCACGGTGAATTTCACGGTGGAGCATATGTGCCGGGATTACCTGGGGATGGAGCCTATGGTGGTGGCCCCCGGAGTAAAAACGGGCATTGACATTAAATATGAAAACCCCCGGGAACTGGGGAGCGACCGTATTTGTAATGCCGTGGCGGCCAACACCCTGTATGGCGGCCCCTGCATTTACATTGACTTTGGCACTGCCACCACCTTTGGTGCGCTGGATGATAAAGGCGCATTTCTTGGCGGCTGCATTTGCCCCGGCGTGAAGCTGACCAGCGAAGCGCTGGTATCCGGCACGGCAAAACTGCCCCATTTTGAACTGGTGATGCCCGATTCCATCATCGGCAAAACCACCATTGCCAACCTGCAATCCGGTGTGCTGAACGGCTATGTGGGCCAGGTGAACTATCTGGTGAACCAGATGAAGAAGGAAATGGGCTTTGAAAACACCAAAGTGATCGCCACCGGCGGCATGGCCCGGATGATTGCCGAAAAAGCCGGTGTGATTGACGTAATTGACGGTCTTTTGACGCTGAAAGGCCTGCGCCTGATTTGGGAAAAGAACCATCCCAGTGCATAAAGAAGGGGATAACGCATGAAACGGAAAGGGCTTTCCATTCCCAGCATCCTCACCATTTTGCTGACGCTTGTGGTGGTAGGGGGATGCGTGGCTTTGTATGCCACTTTTCGCTCCGATGCGGATCTGCCCATGACCACCATGAAAATGGCCGGGCTGATTTCCGATGCGTTTCTGGGGGATGGCAATGCCCGGGCGGATGAAAACCTGCCTGTGAAAACCATCACCATGCCGCCCCAGCCTTTGGCCACCGCTGCCCCCACCATCGCCCCGTCCAGGCCCACCGATCCCCCTCAGGTGACGTTCACTCTTTCCGGCATGGCGGCCTTTGAAACCAACATTGCCGATACTGTGTATGACAAAAACAGCATGAGCTGTGATTACCAACGGGTGCTGCAAAATGTGCTGGCCCACAATACCGGGCATATTCGCATTGCGGTGGTGCCCCAGGCCCTGAATGCGGAAGGACGGCAATATTCCGATAAAGTGGCCCATCCGTCGGCGGCGCTGGCCCTGCATAATGCCGGGTTTAATGCAGCGGTGGTGCATGGGGATGGGGTGCTGCAAAGCGGCGCTCAGACGGCTCAGGATACCGCCAACGCCCTGTACCAGAACGGCCTTGCCGTCAGCGGCGTGAATGCCCAGACGGCCAGCCAGCTGCTGATGGTGGAGCATAACGGCATGAAGGTGGGCATCATTGGCTATTCGGAAAAACTGAGCAATGCATCTGCCAATACCCTGCAAAGTGCCGCCGGGAACGGCATGCTTTCTGCGGATACATTGGAGGAACTGAAAAACCTGATTGCAAGCGCCAGAAGCCAGGGCTGCCAATGCGTAATAGTGTACGTGCAATGGAAGAATACGGGCGCCCAGCAGGTGACGGATGATATGCGCCTGACGGCCAAGGAAATCACGGCGGCCGGGGCGGATATCATTGTGGGCACGGGCATCAAACGGCTGCTGCCTGCGGCGTGGCTGAGCACATCCGATGAAAATGGCATCACCAAACGGGCGCTGACCCTCTATTCCATAGGCAGCCTTCTGACGGAATCAAGGGATGGGTATGACCTATCCGGTGCGCTGGTGCATATCACCGTGCAGGCTATGGGCAATGGCGTGCGGATCACCGGGCTTTCCTATGAGCCTACCTACATCTGGAAACAATACATGGATGGAAGGGAACAATACCAGGTGGTGGTAAACGGACAGGCCCCTGCAGCCATGAACGATAGCCAACGGGAAGTGATGGAGCGCTGCCGGAACCGGACGGATGAAAGCCTGAAAAATACATTGATTTTGACAAGTGAAGAATAAAAAAGGGGAGGCCGCAGAAAGCGACCTCCTTTTTTGATGGTTAATTGCAGCGGGTGCAGCCATTCTGGCAGGAATTGCAGTTATTGCAGGTGTTGCAGCTATTGCAATTATTGCAGGAAGAGCAACTGTTGCAGGTGTTGGTGAAGTTGTTTTCATCGCACAGAGTGGCCGGGGGGAACAACGGCAAGCTAAAAAATTCATCGCATACGGAGTCTGCGAATTCCTCGCAGGGGGGAATGGTGCAGAAGCCATAGCTGGGTACCAGAATTTCCACCTTGGCCAGCACTTTCAGCACGATGGTAACACAGATGGTAAGCTTGAAGGTGTTGTTTCCAAGATAGGAGCCGGCCACGCACACGGCGCTGGCCATGCCCTCCAGCGTGAAGGGAACGATGGATTCATCGGGAACGGCCAGCAGCACATCCCGGCTGACGGTGATTACGCCCTTGCCGATGTATTCGATGCAGCGGCTGTCGGTGAAGAGAATATCAATGGGGATCTGGATGTTGCCACGCACCCGGGCAAAGCAGGGCCGGTCGCACAGGCGTTCCACAGACAGGTTGGTGATATCCACATCCATGGTGCTGGAACGGCAGGATTCAAAGGTGATGGGGGGAACGGGGGCGGATGTAGGCGGCACGGTTTCCGTTTCATTGCCGCAGCAGGCGGAGGTATTGCAGCAGCAGGTGTTCACCACCTGA
>JAZUQI010000003.1:0-3824 GCA_045605625.1 Clostridia bacterium | reverse complement strand
AAGCTGTATCGTTCTTCCAGCCCCATCAACCCCGAACTGAACCGCAATGGCTATGCCGATGCTGCCATTGAAGCTGCCGGTGTGAAAACCATTGTGAACCTGGCGGATAATCAGGAAGATGCTGCCGCTTACGAAGGCTTTGCCGATTCTTACTACGCCGGCCAGAATGCCATTTACCTGTGCCTGGGCGTGGATTTCAAGGCCGCCGATTTCGGTGAAGGCCTGGCCAACGGCCTGCGCCACATGGCCGCCAACGAAGGCCCCTACCTGGTGCATTGCACCGAAGGCAAGGACCGCGCCGGTTTCGTTTCTGCCATTCTGGAATGCCTGATGGGCGCTTCCTATCAGGAAGTGGTGGCGGATTATATGACCACCTATTATAACTACTACGGCATTGAAGAAGGCACCGAAAAGTACAACGCCATTGCGGAAAGCAACATCATTGCTTCCCTGAAGGCCGCCTTCGGCACCGATGACCTGCCCAAGGCCAACCTGGCTGAATGCGCCCGGAATTACCTGCTTTCCATCGGCATGACCGATGCGGAAGTGGATGCGCTGGTGGACGTGCTCAAGTAATGGAATCTCCTCGGGGCTGCTGCTGAAAGGCGGCAGCCCTTTTTCTTTATACAAAAAGGCCACTTTTGATGTTGCTATCAAAAGTGGCTTTGCGCCGCTTCTGGCGTTGACTTTTATCGATCAACAATACTATAATGAACTGAACAAACCATGGAGAGGCTGATTGAAATTGTTGACCGCTATTCAAGGGGAACGATTTATAAAAAAGTTGGGTACAGAAGGCTTTCATGAACGAATCAGGATTGCAGAGAAATACAAAAAACAATGGGAACTGACTGAAATTGAATTTCAGCCAGCGCTTTCCATCAACAACCTGGTTTTCTTAGCTGTTTCAAAGCAATATGGGAAGGTTATTCTCAAAGTTCTTATCAACTTCAATGGTTTTGACAATGAAATACTGGCGCTGAAATCATTTCAAGGGGAAAACTTCTGTAAACTTTATGCGTATTCATTTGAGGATAATGTATATATCATGGAACGCATTATTCCTGCGGATACTTTATATGAAAGTGCGCCCCGCAATGAACGTGTGAAGATTGCAGGGGAAATATTTAAGGGATTGCACAAGGCGAATTTGCCCGATTGCCCGTTCCCTACATACGCCGAATGGGTTCAAGAAGGCAAAGAAGGCACAAAAAACCGAGCGGATTGTGAAGAATTGTTTCCGTATCTTTTAAGTGCAGAGCGGATGCTTTCAGAGATAGGGCAGAAGTATTCTCGCAATCTTTTACTGCACGGTGATTTACACCATGAGAATATACTGAAAAATGAAAAGGGCGGCTATACGGTGATTGACCCGAAAGGCGTAATTGGCGACCCTGTATTTGATCTATCCAGATTTATACTGGATGAATTCAGAGATGATTTAACCTCAGAGCCACAGGAGGCAATCATTGATTTTGTACAAAAGCTTGGCGACGGTGTGGGCATTCCGTGTGAGGTTTTATTGCGCTGTTTGTTTATTGAAACGGTCATTTGGCTTTTCAGAGAAGAACTGGCAAATGGAGAAAGCCTTGAAGAGTGCCGGCAGCTGATTATGAATATGAAAGTTGCCCATGCGCTTGCTAACAGCAGGGAAGAGTAAATGAATATCAAATAAACGCCGGTGAAGATTTTTCTTCTCCGGCGTTACTGCTTTATGGCCGCCGGGGCATTTTTTTGCCTTTCCGGCATAGAAAGGGGGAAAACCATCCATAGTAACAAAAAGGGAGGGAAGGCCATGCAAATCAGAACGGATCTGGCCATGGAAGCCAATGTACGCCCGGGGATGCCGGGGGTGAAGCAGCAGGTGAAAACATGGGGGAAGATTGAAAAAACGGAAGTGATTGTGGAAACGGAAACGGCGGCCCGGCTTTTGCAAAAGGCAAGGGGGCACTATATTACCCTTTCCTTTCAGGAATTGTATTATGCCGATGCGGCGGAAAGGATGCAGCTTTCCCGGATGCTGGCAAGGGCCCTGCAGCAGCTTCTGCCAAAGGATGGGGAAATTTTAGTGGTGGGGCTGGGCAACCGGCGCATTACGGCGGATGCGCTGGGCAGCCGGGTGCTGGACAGCCTGCTGATCACCCGGCATTTGCAAAAGAGGAGCAGCACGCTTCCGGTGACGGGCCTGCGCAGCCTGTGCGCCCTGGCCCCGGGGGTGCTGGGGGTGACGGGCATTGAAACG
This sequence comes from Clostridia bacterium, assembly GCA_045605625.1. Classification (GTDB taxonomy): domain Bacteria; phylum Bacillota; class Clostridia; order Christensenellales; family Aristaeellaceae; genus RUG563. The sequence continues at coordinate 1,582 of JAZUQI010000003.1, read as the reverse complement.
GCGGAGGTGATCCGGGGCATTGTGCAGCACGTGAAGCCCCGGGCCATCATTGCCATTGATGCGCGGGCCGCCCGGGAAAGCAGCCGCATCTGCACCACCATCCAATTGACGGATACCGGCATTTTGCCCGGCAGCGGCGTGGGCAACCACCGGATGGGGCTGAATGAAAGAACGCTGGGGGTGCCGGTGATTGCGGTGGGGGTGCCCATGGTGGTGTATGCGGCGGTGATTGCCCGGGATGCCCTCAGCCTGATGATGCAGGATATGGGGCTGGATGAGCAGGCCCATGAACAGGCCATGGATGAACTGATTGACAGAACCATGGCCCATGCCCTGGGGGATATGGTGGTCACCCCTCGGGAAGTGGATGAAATGGTGGGGAAGGTGGCCCAGATCATTGCCGACGGCATCAACGAAGCGGTGCAAACCGGTCTTTCCCACGAAGAATTGATGGTGCTTTCGCATGATTGCCTGTGATGGAGCATATACTATCATGGGGTGATGCCAATGAAAGGGAAATTCATGGGGCTGTTATTGGCCTTTTTGGTGTTTTCGAGTGCGGCCAGGGGGGAAATTGCGGTACAGCTTGCGGTACCGGAAGGGGAAAAGGGCTTTTCGGTGGAAGTGGTGGCGGTGGAAACGCCCAGGAAGGATTTTCGGGTGTATCTGTACCACACCCACACCTATGAAGCCTATCGAATGACGGAAAGCGATGCCTATGAAGCCACCGAAACCTGGCGCACGGCGGATGCGGAATACAACATGATCCGCATTGGCCGGGAACTGAAAAAGGAACTGGAAGCCCTGGGGGTGCAGGTGATCCACAATGAAACGGCCTTTGAGCCGCCTAAGCTTTCCACGGCCTATGCCCGGTCCCTCACGGCGCTGGAGGAGGCGGAGGGATATGATTTATACATCGATCTCCACCGGGATGCCTATTCCAAAGGAAACGGCCCCAATACGGTGACTGCAAAGGGCCAGGCCGTGGCCCGGGCGCTGTTTTTGATTGGCCAGGGAGCCAGCTTTGACGGCGCAGAAAAACCGGACTGGGAAAAGAATTTCATGGCCGCCAAATGGATATCGGATGAAATGAACGCCGAAATTTCCGGTCTCAGCCGGGGTGTTTCCCTGAAAAGCGGCCGCTATAACCAGCATGCAAAAACCCCCTGCATTCTGATTGAGGTGGGCAATAACCAAAACACCCTTGCGGAAGCGCTGAACGTGGTGCCCTACGTGGCCAAAGGAATTTGCAGCTATTTTGATCAGATGGAATTGCAAGGCGAATAAAAAAATGGTATACTATAGGTATATAGATGGGTAAAAGGAGCTTTGGCATGGTACAGCAGCAGAAAGACGCCCCCATCGGCATGTTTGACAGCGGTGTGGGCGGCGTAAGCGTTTTGCGGGAAGCACGGAAAATGCTGCCCGGGGAGCAGTTTATTTTCTTCGGCGATACGAAAAATGCCCCCTATGGCACAAAAACCAGGGAAGAGGTGCTGGCACTTAGCCGGGCCGTGGCGGAAAAGCTGATTTCCATGGGCTGCAAGGCCATTGTGATTGCCTGCAACACCGCCACCAGCGC
>JAZUQI010000002.1:0-3346 GCA_045605625.1 Clostridia bacterium | reverse complement strand
CGGCCCCTTCATACATCCCCTGATTTGCTTTCTTTCAGTCTACAGAAGGGATAGCCCATTCCATTTATTATTTTTCGCTTGTTGTTTCTTCCGCTGTTTCCGGGGCCTTGGGCAGTTCCTTGATCAGCACAATATCCCCGGCCTTCCGCCCGTTCTTATAGGGGGAGGAAATGAGGCCGCCGTGAAAGTACATCATGGAGGATTGGCCGCCGTCCAGGTTATAGGCCGCCGTGCAGCCCAGATCCTCCATCAGCTGGGAAAGCTCGGATAATTTCAGGCCCACGCTTTTGTTGCCCTTATCCAGCTTGCTGGCGGCGCCCCGGCCGTCAATCTGCACAAAGCAGTAATGCCCCGGCTCATAATAGCCGATGACGGAACGGGGGTTTTCTGGGCCCACATCGGAATTGAACTTGGTTTTGGCCTTGCCCTCTTCATCCAGCAGCGCCGGGCCAAACAGGAAACATTGCCAGATTTCGTTATTGGCCATTTTTTCCTTCAGCACATTATAATCAATGTCCTGGGCTTCGATGGTTTCCATCACCCCATCCCGGTACAGAAGGCACAAATCCCGCTTGCGGTTCTGGGTTTTGCGCAGCGGCTTGCCGTTGCCCACCAGCCAGCCCACATCCAGGTTATGGCCGTTATCCCCGGTCATGCCCAGCACGGCATCGTTATTTTGGGAAATGGTCAGCACTTTTTCGGTGTAGCTGTTCCATTTATCCTTGCCAAAGGCACGCTGGAAGTTTTCCACGCTGCGCACGTAAATATCGGCAATATAGATATCGCTGCGCAATTCCCGCAAGGGGGTGATTTCCAGGAAAATATTTTCGCTGTAATAGTACAAATCCCCCTGCACCGCCTCCTGGCCGGGGGCCAGAAACAAATCGCTGTATTTCTCGGAAAAATCCCCAAAGGGAGGAACGGGGGCCGCTTCTTCTTCCCCGTGGGCAAAGGAAACTGCCATCATCATCAGCAGCACCCACGCCATCACTTTCCGAAACCTCATGCCTCATCCTCCCATGCATTTCAATAACAAAAATATACCTTATTTCCCCTTTTCCTGTCAAGGCGTTTGGGATTTGTTTACACTTAAGTCACGTTTAATCTGCTTAATTTCGTTCAGCCTATCTTTATATCTTTTTTCCAGGCCCTCCCCGGCCGGGCGGTAATATTCCCTTCCCTGCAGGCTATCCGGCAGGCAGCGCATGGCGGTGATTTTCTCCCTGGTATCGTGGGCGTACTGATAGCCTTTTCCGTATTCCAGTTCCTGCATCAGCTTTGTGGGGGCATTGCGGATGTGGAGGGGCACCGGTTCCGTCAGGTGCTGGAGGGCGTCCTTCTTCGCTTCCTCATAGGCCACATACAGGGCGTTGGATTTGGGGGCAAGGCTTAAATGCACCACAGCCTGGGTTAAATGCACGGTGCATTCCGGCATGCCGATGTAATGGCAGGCCTGATAGGCCGCCACCGCCATTTCCAGGGCGTGGGGATCCGCAAGGCCCACATCCTCGCTGGCAAAGCGCACCACACGCCTTGCCACATACAAAGGATCCTCCCCGGCCTCCAGCATACGGGCCAGCCAGTAGACGGCGGCATCGGGATCCGAATTGCGCATGGATTTATGCAGGGCGGAAATGATGTTGTAATGCTCATCCCCCTTCTTATCATACAGAAGGGATTTTTTTGCAATGCATTGCTCCATGCCCTGCAAAGTAACGAAAATGCGGTTGCCTTCCGTTTCGCTGTTTAGCACCACCATTTCCAGGGTGGAAAGGGCGGTTCTGGCATCGCCGTTTGCAAAGGCGGCAATTACAGGAAGCACCCCTTCTTCCATTTCCACCTGATAGGCCCCAAAACCCTTTTCATCCTCCATGGCCTTTTGAAGCAGCTGCACAATATCCCCATCCTTAAGCGCCTGCAAAACAAACACCTTGCACCTGGATAAAAGGGCGCTGTTTACCTCAAAAGAAGGGTTTTCCGTGGTGGCCCCGATGAGGATGATGCTGCCCTTTTCCACAAAGGGCAAAAAGGCATCCTGCTGGGCCTTATTGAAGCGGTGAATTTCATCCACAAACACGATGGTTTTGCCGCCGTAGAGCCGGTTGCTTTCCGCCTGCTGCATCACCGTGCGGATTTCCTTGATGCCGCTGGTGACGGCGGAAAATTCAATAAATTCCGCCTTGGTCTGGTTGGCAATGATATGGGCCAGGGTGGTTTTCCCCACCCCCGGCGGCCCCCAGAAAATCATGGAGGAAATCTGGTCGTTCTCAATCAGCCGCCGCAGCACCTTCCCCGGCCCCAGCAAATGCTGCTGCCCCACAAAGCCGGAAAGGCTATCCGGACGAAGCCTTGCCGCCAGGGGCTGATGTACGGGCCGTTCAAAAAATGTTCCCTGTTCCATGCTGCACCGCCTTTCTTTTCCTCCATTATACACCAAACATCTGTTCTTGTCAGCGCATAAATTTGCTTCTTTTGCCGCAAAATTTTCCTGTAAAGGAAAAAGGCGGTGAAAGGAAATGGCCTATGTGCTGGTGATGGGGTATGTGCTGCTCATTTCCCCCATGCAGGTGGGGCTTCGCATCCGGTGGCAGGGGGGCATGCTGGAAATTGCGGTAGGGGTGATGGTGTGGGGCATCCGGCGGATGTTTCCCTTTCTTTTGCAAAAAGAAGAAGATGGGCATTGGCATCTTCAGGCCCCCTTCCCCCTGAAACGGCGGAAAAAGAAGCGGCAGATGGATGTGCTTTCCCTGCCGGCCAGGCTTTTCTATGTGCGCAAAAAAATAAAAAGCGGCATGCACGTAAAATTGTTTCAGGCGGATGCCCTGGTGCATTTTCCTTCCGCCGCCCAGACGGCCACGGTGTGCGGCCTGCTTTCTTTCCTGTTTTCCCTTTTGTTTCCCCATGGCACGGGGCATTTTCGGCCATCCTATCAGGCAGGCAACCGGGGCCGGTTTTTGTGCATAGTTGATTTTCGATTGGGAACACTATGCCTGGCCGGCTTATTGTGGAAAACCCACCGCCTGTCAAAAAACAAGCAGGAGGAACAAATATGGAGCATCCCATCGGAAAACTGATGCAAACCACATTGGAAAATATCAAGGATATGGTGGATGTGAACACCGTCATCGGCGAGGCCATTGCCACCCCCTCCGGGGCCACAGTGATTCCCTTTTCGAAGGTCAGCTTCGGCTTTGCCACCGGCGGCGGCGATTACGATCTGCACCGGGAAAATGCTCCCCTTTCCGCCCTTCCCTTTGCCGGGGGCAGCGGTGCCGGGGTATCGGTGCAGCCGGTGGGGTTTCTGGTGATCCATGAGGACAGCGTGCGCCTGCTTCCGGCCCAGAAC
>JAZUQI010000001.1:0-4327 GCA_045605625.1 Clostridia bacterium | reverse complement strand
TTTTCTGTTGCATCCGGCATACAAAAACCCACACGCTGATCAGGCGTGTGGGAAACGGTATGACGCAAAATCATCTTTGCGTGCCGCTTCCCTTCGGTAGGATGATCTACACAGGTTCTAAGGGTTCTATCTCAGCCATCTTAAGATGACGCCCCCAGCGGATGCACAATTTCATTATAACCATACCACATCATTTGTCAAGGAGAATACAGAAATGGAACACCATTTTTTTGCATATATTTCACGAATGCGCTTCATTCAGCGGTGGGGCCTGATGCGCAACACCCTGCCGGAAAACGATTTGGAGCATGCAGGCCAGGCCGCCATGTTTGCCCATGCCATTGCGGTGATTGGCTGCCGGCGCTATGGCCGCACCTATGACCCCAATTTCATCATGGCCCTGGCCCTCTATCACGATGCCGGGGAAGTGATCACCGGGGATATGCCCACCCCCATCAAGCATTCCAACCCCGTCCTGCGCCAGGAATACGGCAAACTGGAAAATATGGCGGCGGACAAGCTGCTTTCCATGCTGCCCACCGATATGCAGGCGGATTTCCGCCCCCTCATTGCCCATGCAGAGGATTCCATGGAATGGCGCATCGTAAAGGCGGCGGATAAATTATGCGCCTATGTGAAGTGCCTGGAAGAAAAAAAGAGCGGCAACAAGGAATTTGGCCAGGCCGGGAAAGCCGTGAAAAAGAGCATTGAGAAAATTGACCTGCCCGAAGTGCAGGATTTTATGGTGCAGTTTGTGCCCGGCTTTTCCCTGACGCTGGATGAAATTTCGGAGGACTGATTTATGCAGATTCTCATCAAATACCACACCGACCTCCCCCCCATTCAGCAAATCCCCGGCGGCGACTGGATTGATTTGCGTGCCGCTGAAACCGTGGACATGCAAAAGGGGGAATACCGGCCCATTTCCCTTGGCGTTTCCATGAAATTGCCCAAGGGCTATGAAGCCCACGTGGCCCCCCGTTCCTCCACCTTCAAAAAGTGGGGCATTCTGATGGTGAACAGCGTGGGCGTGGTGGATGAAAGCTATTGCGGCGAAGAGGATATCTGGTATTTCGTGGCCCTGGCCACACGGGATACCCACATCGAAAAGGGCGACCGCATTTGCCAGTTCCGCATCGTGCAGAAAATGCCGGCTGTGGAGCTGATTCCCGTTTCTCACATGACGGACGAAAGCCGGGGCGGCATTGGCTCCACCGGCACAAAATAAGGAGGAATCTTTATGGCAACCCTGCACAACACCGCAAACCCCGGCGATTTTGCCAAAACCGTTCTCATGCCCGGTGATCCCCTCCGGGCCAAGTTCATTGCCGAAACTTACCTGGAAAACGCCCGGCTGGTCAACGACGTCCGGGGCATTCAGGGCTACACCGGCACCTACAAGGGCAAGGAAGTTTCCGTCATGGCCAGCGGCATGGGCATGCCCTCCATTGGCATTTACTCCCACGAATTGTTTAACCACTTCGGCGTGGAAAACATCATCCGGGTGGGCAGCGCCGGGCTTCTCAACCCTTCCCTGAAAGTGCGCAGCATTGTGGCCGGTATGAGCGCCTATTCCAATTCCAATTTCGGCGCCCAGTTCGGCTTCAAAGGCAACATGGCCCCCTGCTGCTCCTTTGATTTATTGGAAAAGGCCGTGGCCGTGGCCCGGAAAATGGGCATCACCATGCCCGTTGGCCCCATCTACTCCACCGATACTTTCTACGACGCCACCAAGCCCTCCCCCGATGAAATCCTCCGGGATCTGGGGGTGCTGGCCGTGGAAATGGAGGCCTATGCCCTGTACCTGAATGCTGCCAAGGCTGGCAAAAACGCCCTGGCCCTGCTCACCATTTCTGATAACCCCTTCACCGGCGAAAGCCTGGCCCCGGACGAAGTGCGCACCACCTTCACCCAGATGATGGAAATTGCGCTGGAGATTGCGTAAACGACAGGCAGTTTATGCGAGAGGGTATTTCTTTTATGAAAAAGAAATACCCTCTCGCACTCTCCCAAAGAAAACAGCTTCGGGAAAAATCAAATCCTTTTTTAAGGCACGTTATGCCCGTGGAACTTGGGAAGAAGGATGAATCGTCAATGAAAATTCTGGTGAGTGCGTGTTTGCTGGGCTGTAGCTGCCGCTATGACGGCAAAAGCAAAATGAATGAACAGGTGCTGGCGCTAAAAAGCTGCCACACCCTCATTCCCGTCTGCCCGGAGCAGCTGGGCGGTTTATCCACGCCCCGGCTGCCGGCGGAAATTCAGGGAAATCGGGTCATCCGCAAAGACGGGGCGGATGTGACGGCGGAATACTTAAAAGGCGCCCGGGAAGCCCTCAGGCTGTATGACCTGCTTAGCTGCGATTGCGCCCTGCTCAAGGCCCGCAGCCCCTCCTGCGGCAAGGGCATCATTTACGACGGCACCTTCTCCGGCGCCTTCACAAAGGGCCATGGCATCACCGCCGCCCTTTTTCAGGAAAAGGGCATCCAGGTGTTCACGGAAGAGGAAGCAGAAAAAATTTGAGGTGCATCATGGAACATTTCACCGTCCAGGAAATGCTGGATATGCAAACCCTTTTGCAGGAAAAATACAAGGATAAGTGGGAAAAAATCGGCCCCGAAACCGGCAAAAGCAAGCTATTATGGCTGGTGGCGGAGTTGGGCGAAACAATTGACATCGTGAAAAAGCAGGGGCCGGACCGCATCATGGATACCCCTTCCGTCCGCCACGATTTTGTGGAGGAAATGGCGGATGTGCTGATGTATTTTCACGATATCCTGAACTGCTACGGCATCACGGAAAATGAACTGAAACAGGCCTACACGGAAAAATTCCGCCGGAACATGGAAAGATGGTAAAGGAAATTTAGAATGAAGAATTGAATGTATAAAGAAAAATCCACGCATAAGCAAAACAAATTCTGCATTCTTAATTCTTAATTCTGAATTCCTTCTTGCATTTTCTTTCTTTCTCCGCTATAATAGGCATTACATACGGCAACGCATGGGAAAACGCCCTCCGCCTCACAGAAAGCGCATCCCCGGCTGAAAGATGCGCACAGGAAGGGAAACCCGCCCATGGGCCTGCGGCCAATTCCCGCCGGGTTGCTCCCGTTACAGGGCAAGAAAGCCGGGCGCATTTGCGCCAAGCAAGGTGGTACCGCGAAGCATCCCTTCGTCCCTGCAAGGACGGAGGGTTCATTTTTTGGAGGGATAACAATGGCAAAGGAAAAGAAACAGGAATTTGTGCAGCACATCACCCCCCGGGACGAAAACTTCTCCCAGTGGTATACCGATGTGGTAACCCAGACCGATTTGATGGACTATACCCCCGTCCGCGGCTGCATGGCCCTCAAGCCCTACGGCAACCGCATCTGGGAACTGATCCATGACCAGCTGGACCAGATGTTCAAAGAAACCGGCCACGAAAACGTATCCATGCCCATGCTGATTCCCGAATCCCTCCTGCTGAAGGAAGCGGATCACGTGGAAGGCTTTGCCCCCGAAGTGGCCTGGGTCACCCAGGGCGGCACGGAGCCCTTGCAGGAACGCCTGGCCGTGCGCCCCACCAGCGAAACCATTTTCTGCACCATGTTTTCCAAGTGGGTGCAGTCTTACCGGGATTTGCCCCTGAAGTACAACCAGTGGTGCTCCGTGATGCGCTGGGAAAAAACCACCCGTCCTTTCCTGCGCACCGCTGAATTCTGGTGGCAGGAAGGCCACACCGTCCACGCCACCGCCGAGGAAGCCGAAGAAGAAACCCAGCTGATGCTGAGCGTGTACCAGAAATTCTGCCAGGAAAACCTGGCCATTCCGGTGTATGCCGGCCGCAAGAGCGATAAGGAAAAGTTCGCCGGCGCCCGGGCCACCTATTCCGTGGAAGCCATGATGCAGGATGGCAAGGCCCTCCAGGCCGGCACCAGCCACAACTTTGGCACCAACTTCTCCGTGCCCTTTGAAGTGCAGTACCTGTCCAAGGAAGGCAAGCTGGAATACTGCCACGAAACCAGCTGGGGCGTATCCACCCGCCTCATCGGCGCCATCATCATGACCCATGGCGATGAACGGGGCCTGAAGCTGCCCCCCATGATTGCCCCCTATCAGGTGGTGATCCTGCCCATCGCAGCCCATAAAGGCGGCGACATGGAAAAGTGCGACGAAGTGTTTGCCGCCCTCAAGGCCGCCAGCATCCGTGTGAAACTGGACGACGGGGATAATGTTTCCCCCGGCTGGAAGTCCAACGAATGGGAACTGAAGGGCGTGCCGGTGCGTGTGGAAATGGGCCCCAGGGATATCGAAAACGGCGTGGCCACCGTCATGCGCCGGGATAC